>JAOQAO010000002.1 GCA_025963485.1 Bacteroidota bacterium
GGATAACTTCTGGCTGAAGACCGACGATGCCAGGAATGTTCCCATATACCTCAGTCTCGGCTTTGAACTTATGCATGAGACTGTGGTCAAAAGCAGCGGTATACCAAGCTGGGTGTTTAAGAAATAGAGGTTACCGAAAATAATCTGGCTGCGATGCCATCTCCTCGGGAAAGCAAAACACTAATGGAAAGAATCTCAAACTTGCATTGAGAAGAAGGCGTCGCTCATTTACCACTATAGCACGAGCTTCCAGCTCCTGCTAAACCTGATCTTTGCATCTCTGTGAGTAGATTTTATGATTGTATTCAATCATAAAATCTACTCACAAATCTAAATAGTTAGGCCTCTGCCACATCAGCAGTCAGATAAGCTTCCAGCGCATTATCGAACAAGCCTTTCCAGTGATTCACAGAACCCCATTTCTCATTATCTACGATGACAGATAGGCCCTTGACCTCGCCCAGCATGGCAAACTCAGCATCAGTCTTCATCATGGTATTGATAAAGGCATTCTCACGGCCAGCAGGCACTGTCACGACCACACGCGATTGTGCTTCGCCAAAAAGGAACGCATCCTTACGGACGTTCGGATCGGACTCTATATTGAATCCCTTGCCGCCTGACATAGCAGACTCTATAAGCGTGACGAACAGGCCGCCATCAGATATGTCATGAGCAGAATTGATGAGATTAGATTTGATGAGTGTCTTGATCGCCTTGTGCACTCCCAGTTCTTCCTCCATATCGAAGTGTGGAGCAGGGGAGGACTGCACATCATATTGCATGATGAGGTATTGTGATGAGGATATATCATCACGGCTTTCACCGATCAGGTATATTTTGTCACCTTCATTTTTGAAGTTGAGCGACATCGCATCGTATTTATTTTCGAGTACACCGAGCATACCGATAGTAGGAGTAGGGAATACCGCTCCACCATCTGTAGACTGATTGTAAAAGCTCACATTGCCTCCTGTCACTGGAGTTCCGAGTGCCTCACAAGCCTTACCCATACCCTTGATGGCATTGATGAATTGCCAGTATACCTCAGGATTATATGGATTGCCAAAGTTGAGGCAATTGGTCACACCCGAAGGTTCACCGCCCGAGCAGACAATGTTGCGTGCGGCCTCAGCCACCGCTATCTGCGCCCCTACGAATGGATCAGCATATACATAGCGTGCATTGCAGTCCACCGTTACGGCGAGCGCTTTATTGGAATCCTCTATGCGCACGATGGCTGCATCGCTTGGATTGTTAGTGCTCATGTTAGGAATGCCTACCATAGAGTCATACTGCTCATACACCCATTTCTTGGAGCAGATATTGAGCGATTGGATCAGGTTTTCAGCGACCTCTTTCAGGTCCTCCGGCAGCTCCATATAGTTCATGTCGAAACCCTTACTACCAGCATAATAGGCCGGTTCTCGGAATTCACGATCATAGACGGGTGCGCCGCCACCGAGAACGAGGGACTCGGCGGGTATCTTTCCCACCAGCTCGCTGCCCATATAGTATTCTATGATCCCCCCGTCTGTCACTTCTCCGATCTGTGTACAGTGCAGGTCCCATTTATCAAATACTTTTTCTACTTCTTTCTCCATTCCTTTCTTCACCACGATCAGCATACGCTCCTGAGATTCGCTAAGGAGTATCTCCCATGCTTTCATATTTGGCTGGCGCGTTGGCACCTTGTCCAGCCATACTTTCATCCCGGATTTGCCCTTTGCACTCATCTCAGAGGTAGAGCAAGTGATACCCGCTGCACCCATGTCCTGCATACCCACTACAGCGCCAGTCTTTATTACTTCCAAAGAAGCTTCCAGCAGCAATTTCTCCTGAAAAGGATCACCTACTTGTACAGAAGGCAGATCATTCACTGAGTCCTTCGTAATATCCTTAGATGCAAATGCCGCACCGGCGATACCATCCTTACCAGTCGATGAACCAACTATATAAACCGGATTTCCCGCACCATGAGAGGTGGCAGACACAGTCTCATTCACTTTTACTATACCCACGCTCATTGCATTCACGAGTGGATTGGTCTGGTATACCGGATCGAAGTACACCTCACCAGCGACAGTAGGTACACCAAAGGCATTGCCGTAATCGCCGATTCCCTTTACTACTCCTTTGAGCAGGTATTTCGTTTTATCATTCCCGAGATCACCGAAGCGGAGAGAGTTCAGAGCTGCGATAGGACGCGCTCCCATCGTGAAGATGTCACGGTGTATACCGCCGACACCCGTCGCTGCTCCCTGATATGGCTCCAGCGCAGATGGGTGGTTGTGAGATTCTATTTTGAAGCAGCATGCCAGTCCATCGCCGAGATCGACCAGGCCTGCATTCTCTTCCCCAGCTTCTACGAGCAGGTGTTTGCCTTTGCGTGGCAGTGTCTTGAGCCACTTGATGGAGTTCTTATATGAGCAGTGCTCGCTCCACATTACAGAGTATATAGATAGCTCAGTGAAATTAGGCACACGGCCCAGTATCTGTTTGATCTTTTCAAATTCTTCAGGAAGAAGGCCCAGTTGCTTTGCTGTATCGACAGTGGTAGCTGCTAAAGATGCGTCTGACATAAAAGTATTTAGTAGTTAGTATTAAGTATTTAGAAGTATGCCTGCAGGAAGTTGGCAGGGTCGTACTTGTATTATCTTAATACTAAATACTTACTACTAACTACTGATTCACGCCGCGAATTTAACTATCCTTTCGGCTTCTGCCCAAAGACTTTAAAACATAATTGTGGATTATTTTTTTTCAGTCTTATCATTTAGCTTTTTCTCTTTTGCCACTATCGTTGGCAGATCCTTTTTATATTGCACCACATCCCATCTTGTTTGCCAGTAGCTTAAATAAACCGACATCGGGCGAAGCCCCACTGCTGCTCGTCTTTTGTCCACATTATCAGGGTCTTCCAGCGGACAGACGCAGTAGAAGCTATCTCCTTCATACATACTGATCTGGCTGCCGTAGATCTGTTTTCTTCCGGTCCGCAGAGCCATCCTATCTTCCATCAATGCCAGATCGCTCCCTCTTGCACTTCCTTTCTTCACCGCTTCGCGGAGTACAGGAAGGTATTTTTTCTGTACACTGAGATCAGCATGCTGTATAACCAGAAATAATGTCGTATTACCGTTCTGACCTATTATATCTTTTCCCAGCCACCCACATTTATCTATGATACCACAGACTTTCACTCTGTTGATCGAATCCTTTATTGACATCACATCACCGAGGTCAGAAATTACTTTTGCCTGCCAACCATAGATTTTGGCGAGACTGTCGGCCATTACTCTGCCATCCTGATCATCATGATATATAGTATCCAACTGCTTTATCAGCGATTGGGTCAAGGACGCGGTGTCTTCTTTTTTATTATAAGTGACATTCTGGCCAATGGCCGGAGATAGGCAAGAGATAGACAACAAAATCAATAAGGTCCTTTTCATTTGATCAAATGCTGATTTTGAAATTATGATTTAGAACCAGTATCCTTTCCACCGCTCACTATAGTCCTTAAAACATTGTTGATAAAATGAACGTCGTCCTTTGATATGAGTAATCTGGAGAATGCGATCCGGTAATCTTTCATAAATATCAACAGCATCAATACCCCGCAGATACAGAAAGATACCGATGCCGCAGCACTAGCACCTGAGTAATAAAAATGAGGTATCAGGCTATAGCAAAGCGTAACCGAAAATATCAGCGCTATCAACTGTACGAAGATCAGCCTGCCATAGCTTGCCTTGCTCAGGTATATACTCTGTATGACCAGCATCAGGTTGTACATCAGCACTCCGGGGAACAGCCATTTCACCTGGTATTTGACATACATGAAGGATTTTCCAAACACAAAACCATAAACCTCGGCGGGTACAATGCCTATTACGAACAGCATGGCAGCACCTGCCAGAAAAACTATCTTGAGGTAGCGCAGGGTTCTTTGCACAGCCATTTGCTCATTTTCATGGTTGGAGAAATCGCTGTAATGTATCACCGAAACCGCCCTGCCCAGTATCCATGCTACTTCCAGTACTGATACACCTATGGAGTATAGCCCCAGGTCTGCCTCGCCCTGTATATGGTAAAGCAAGTAAAAGTACAACCGGAAATTGAGCAGCTGCAACAGTTCAAACATCTGGTAGCCAAGGCCATATTTCAACGAACTATCCAGATCATCAAAAACTGTGACTGACGGGGCCAGGGAAATGAACTTGAAGCAGTATCCCAAACTCAGTACCGCAGTGATAAAGTAGCCGATATACAGCGGATAGAGATAAGCATAGATATCTTTGTGCTCCAGTAGGAAGATGGTGATCGCCAGCCCCATTAGCGTGATCACTATAGGCAATAGCAATACAATATTATATCGTCGGAACTCTCGTTTGGCGAGCAGCACCGCCGAATGAATATTGACCACCGAGCCCAGCGTGGACAATACACAGATATTCAAAGTCCGTTTCCAGGTGAAGACATGGAAATACCTCAGTAACACATAGGAGATGCCCGCCACGAGTATGGTCCATATATACGCCGGTATGATCAGGTTCTCTACCCTGAATCTCGGGACCAGATATACCAGCGCCTGACCACCTACGAAACTGCAAAAGAACACCAGGAAAGTGATGGTCGTCAGGATGATCGTCGCTTCCCCTTTGACTTTAGGCCCCAGGAAACGCGATAATAGCAATGCTATCAGGAAGTTGGAAACTGTAGACAGCAGCCGGAATATCGATGTGTTTGTAATGCCTTGTTGCAAGAAGTTCAATTAAAATTATCTTAGTGCCATATTGCCGTTGGATTGCAATTTATAAAGTTTAGCCAAACAACGCACCTACATAGCATCAACCATGTTCATAGAGTACCTGATAGCAATTTCTCTTTTCGTACTTTACCTGTCCGTTATCATCTGGTCCTTCGGCAAACTCCCCATATTTTCAAACAGTACGTTCTCCCGTAAAGGGCTTATTATCCTATTTGCCATCAAATTGATATTCGGCGTCGGCTCTGTGCTCGTCTATACCTATTATTACACCGACCGCCAGTATGCAGATATCTATAAATATTTTGACGACAGCAAAGTGATCTACGATGCCATAGGAGAGCACCCAAAGACATCCTTCAAAGTGATCACAGGTATCCGTTATGACAAAGACAATCCTGAGCTAAAGCAGGTCATAGCACCCACCCAGCATTTTGACAAGAAAGAAGGAGGCGTGATAGAAGCCAATCACAGGTTTGTTATTCGACTCCATGTCTTGCTTCGCTTCATTTCCCGTGGCAATATTTACATCCACACCTTATTCTTCTGTTTCCTGTCTTTTATTGGTTGTGTCGCACTATACCGGGCTTTACAGCCATTTTTTGAATATGGTCACGGGAGGCGTATGATCGTGCCGGTCTTCTTAGTGCCCTCCATCCTCTTCTGGTCTTCCGGCCTTTTGAAAGAGACCCTGGTCATGTTCTTCTTAGGCCTTTTGCTCTTCGCTGCATTCAAACTACTGGACCTTAGAAACCTCCTCTCCAATCTTGTTATTACAGTTGTCTGTATTCTCTTCATCTACCTACTCAAACCTTTTATTGCCCTTAGTTTCCTCGCCGGTTTTTATGTCATGGCTACTATCAATTTCAAAGGTTACGTCCGCATTATCGCAATGCTATTGGGCATTGGGATCGTTTTGTGGATCCTGATCGCCCACGATGCCTTCATGTGTGATATGATGACTTCGTTGGTGGCCAAAAGAAATGAGTTTATAGTCCTCGGGCTGAAAATGAAAGCCGGAAGTCTCACAGATACAGCTATCAGGCCGCTTGGTTGTTTAGAGCCTTTGCGCCTCATTCCGTCAGCATTGTATAATATGTTCATGCTTCCTGCAGTCTGGAGCAAGAGTTTATTCGAAAAGATATTCGGCCTGGAAAATCTATCGATACTACTATTTACTGTAGTTGCCCTGTTCTATTTTAAGCGTCCTAAGCGCGCCAAGCTTCAGCTCGTAGCCTTCTGCTTTGTCTTTTTCTCGCTCAACTATGCGCTGATCGGTATCACCGTTCCCATCATCGGCGCGCTTGTGCACTACAAGGTATTTGGCCTGCTTTTTTATCTGATCCTGATATTCAGTCTGATAAGTTTAAGAAAATTAATATTTGATATAAAAAGATTACCTATGGGCGAAAAAACACTTTTCAAAGCCAAAAAAGTAATTTTCAGGTAAGCCTGACTATCTTTTTCCACGTTTATCGACAAAAAGTTGATAATTTACGCTGATCCCATTTCTTTTCCGGAAATCTAATTGTACTTTTGCGCCGTCTTTATCAAGTAGT
Source organism: Bacteroidota bacterium (assembly GCA_025963485.1). Lineage (GTDB taxonomy): Bacteria > Bacteroidota > Bacteroidia > Chitinophagales > LD1 > UBA1941. Next base: position 6,331 of record JAOQAO010000002.1, read on the forward strand.
ACAAATTTAATATGACAGTACTTGAAACCGCAGGGTCTTCCCTCTCCTTGGGAGAGGGAAGATGCCGAAGGCAGATGGGTGAGGTCATTTCACAACCAAAAACTATATTTTTTATGTCAAGTGCCAGAAAAAAAGCTGTAGACACTGTTATTAACCGTGAGGTCGTAGCGCCGAGGCTCACCGGTGCCAAAGTCTCTGACTACTATGCATCCAATGTTTTCAATGACAAAGCCATGCGCGATCATCTTTCTGATGACGCCTACAAGGCCGTCCGCGAAGCAATCAAGACCGGCAAAAAGATCAACCGCGAAGTATCCGAGTCGGTAGCACAAGGCATGAAGGCATGGGCTATGGGCAAGGGTGCGAACTCTTATACTCACTGGTTCCAGCCCCTCACAGGCGCTACAGCTGAGAAGCATGACATGTTCTTTACACCAAAGGGCGACGGCGCTATTGAGGTGTTCAGCGGCGACGCGCTGGTACAGCAGGAGCCGGATGCTTCGTCTTTCCCGAGTGGTGGGATCCGTGCCACTTTCGAGGCGCGCGGCTATACTGCCTGGGACCCGAACTCTCCTGCCTTTATCATGGAGATCGGTGACGGCAAGACACTGTGCATACCTACCATATTCATATCTTACACAGGTGAAACACTTGACTACAAGGCGCCGCTCCTGAAGTCTTCGCACTTCCTCGAAGAGGCTGCACTGCCGGTCGTTCATATGTTTGACAAGGACGCTACCCGTGTCACAGCTACGCTGGGCTGGGAGCAGGAGTACTTCCTCATAGACGAGGCACTCTACTATACTCGCCCTGACCTGATGTTCACTGGTCGTACACTCGTAGGTCACTCACCTGCCAAAGGCCAGCAACTCGAAGATCACTACTTCGGTACGATCCCTGAGCGCGTTTACGCATACATGCTCGACTTCGAGCAGGAGTGCCACAAGCTCGGCATCCCGGTCCGTACACGCCACAATGAGGTAGCCCCTGCACAGTTTGAGTGCGCTCCTATGTTTGAAGAGGTCAACGTAGCCGTCGATCACAATCAGCTCCTCATGGACATCATGGAGCGCGTAGCCCGCCGCCACAAGCTCCGCGTGCTGCTTCACGAGAAGCCATTCGCAGGCATCAACGGATCAGGCAAACACAACAACTGGTCCATGGGCACCGACACTGGCAAGAACCTCCTCAGCCCCGGCAAGACTCCTAAGAACAATATGCTCTTCATTACCTTCTTTGTGAATGTACTGAAAGCTGTAAGCGAGCACGCTGACCTCCTGCGCGCATCTATAGCCTCTGCCAATAACGATCACCGCCTCGGTGCAAATGAAGCGCCGCCGGCTATTATCTCAGCATTCATCGGCTCATACATGAGCAATGTACTTGACGAGATCGAGAAGCGTGTCGCTCCGGGCAAATACGATGAACTGTCCAACGCTAACCTCAAGCTCGACATCCACAATAAGATCCCTGATGTCATGCTCGATAATACCGACCGCAACAGGACCTCGCCATTTGCCTTTACGGGCAATAAGTTCGAATTCCGCGCTGTAGGTTCTTCTGCCAACTGTGCTCAGTCTATGACCGTGATGAATACCATCATGGGTAATCAGCTTGTCAACTTCAAAGCTGAAGTAGACAAACTAGTAAAGGACGGCGAAGGCAAAGACGGCGCTATCCTCCGCGTACTCCGCGGCTATATAGCCAGTTCCAAGAGCATCCGCTTTGAAGGCGACGGCTACTCAGACGCCTGGGAGAAAGAAGCTAAGAAGCGCGGCCTGAGCAATGTCAAGACCACTCCTTACGCACTTGACTTCTACGTGAGCAAGAAATCAAAGGATGTATTTGTAAAGAACGGCATCTATACAGAGCGTGAACTCGAAGCCCGCTACGAGATCATGAATCACAGCTATGTACTCAAGATCGATATCGAGGCTAAAACACTCGCAGATATGGCTACGACTGTGATCGTACCATCTGCAATAGGCTACCTCAATACACTCATCGGCAATCTGAAAGGCCTCAAAGAAGTAGGCATCTTAGGCACCGCCGGTAAGTCTCAGAAAGATCTGGCTACAAGGATAGCTGCTCATATCAACGCGATCCAGGATGGCGTAGCCAAACTCGAAGCAGCGATGGAAGCAGCTCACAAAGCCAAGACCACCTCAGACGCTGCCAAGGCATATTGCGACAAAGTAAAACCACTCTTCGACGTGATCCGCAATGAAGCAGATGCACTGGAGCAGATCGTAGATGACAACGTATGGCCTCTGCCTAAATACAGGGAGATGCTCTTCATCAGATAATCAATCATAAGCCCTGTCTCGGTTCAACCGAGATGGGGCTTTTACTTTTACATGTTTTTTTGAAATTCAGAAGCTTATATTGAAGAGATATTTATACTAAGAGATGCTCTTTTATTCTGTTGTTCTTCCCTCTCCCTTTAGGATAGGGAAGATGCCGAAGGCAGATGGGTGAGGCGACGCATTTGCACAAAGCTGCATTATCAAAGCCCCAATCATATGGACGTACATATCAGACTCATCACTGAAGCAGATTATCCGCAAGTACTGGCTGTTTACGCGCCTTATGCATTACATACAGCTATTACCTTTGAGTATGATGTGCCATCTCTGGATGAGTTCAGCCAACGCCTCCGGACCATCTCGCATCTATATCCGATCCTGGTTTGCGAAGTAGAAGGAACTGTTGCCGCTTATTGTTATGGCAGCATGCACCGCTTCAAAACGGCCTATCAGTGGTCGGTAGAGTCTACGATCTATATTTCTGAAGCTTATCAAAACAAAGGTCTTGGTTCTATCCTATACTCCTGCCTTTTTGATATCCTCCGATTACAAGGCTTCATCAATGTCTATGCTGGAGTATCAGTTCCCAGAGGTCAAAGCGATAAGTTTCATCACCGCTTTGGTTTTAAAGAGCTATGCGTTTTTGAAAAGATCGGCTACAAGCATGACCAATGGCATGATCTGAAGTGGTTTGAATATGGACTATCGAATCATATTGATGATCCATCCGCTCCGGTTCCAATCCAGACTATGCAGGATAATGAAACCGTTTTAGAGATTTTGGATAGGGAAACCAAACGGCTACATGCAGCTCTGGCAAAAGCATAAGTGGCATATATCTATGATTTTAATGCCTGCCACCACCATGCCCGCCGCCGCCAGCGTGACCACCACCCATATGTCCTCCGCCTCCTCCACCCATATGGATTGCATGTCCACCCTGATTAAACCGTTGTCCGCCCGGCGCACTCATGCTATGTACAGCAGGTCTTGTAGTGGGGCTATGAAATTGGCCTTTTTCAGTTGACATATTCCGCTCATGAGCTACATGATTTTGTGCTGGCTCTATGTGATTTTCATGCATACCTCCTACCTCAGTATTGCTGGGACGATATTTCACGCCACCGGGCCCATTAAAGCTGGCATGGTTGACCACATGGTTATTGACCACCGTATGATCGACATATACATTATGCACCCCACGCCCTACATGCCATACTGCCGTATTATACATAAATCTCCCGCCTTCCCACCTGCCACCGTAGAATCCGCTGCCATAGTAGCCAAAGCCGTAGTTTACACCTCCATAATATCCTATATGCGTCCCCCAGTAGCCTCTATGCCATCCATAGTACCCGCCGTAGAATCCCCAGTATCCCGGAGTCCATAGCAGACCCACACTCGGCGGCGTCACCCACACTCCCGGTATCCAGGAGTATGATGTGCCATTCCAGTACCAGTATCCCGGAGTCCAGATATCGCCTTCCACAGGACATGGTGGCTGTACATAGTCGGGAATAGGGGGAGGGGCTACTTCCGCTTTTACGGTCACGGTAGCCTGGTCATCCTGATAATAAGTATCATCCGTCTGACCGTATACGGTAAAGGCGGCAAGGGAAAACATAGAAAACAACATCAATAACTTTTTCATGATCTTTTGTTTTTGATTGTGATCAGTGGTGTTTAGGTATCTGTATTTTGACAAAACACATACCAAATACAGTTAACTTTTTATTATCTTGTTAAATGAAAAGTTAAAGTATGAAGGGTATTATTTCTTACTTGGTAAGGAGACATATGTCTCTCCAAGCATCCAGTGGCGCGATGCGCAAATGCTATTGAATTATATTAATCTAAATACTTTATACTAACTACTTAATACCTGTACTTAGAGCACCACCCCCGGTATGATTTCCGTCTTGCGAGGCTTAAAATCGCGAAGCATGATCTTAGGAGGGGATGGGAGAGGAGTCTTTAGCTTATCCTGTTTGACATACTTCTTGAGGAACTCCACCTCTGTGGTCTTGATGGGAGCATCCTCTTCATTGGTATTATACTCTGTTCCTTTGAAGCTCTGCAGCGCCCATTCCTTATTTCTGTATGCGAAGCGGTACTTAGCGGTCCATTGCACGGATACACCTCCGGCGTAGTTGAGTTCTATGATATTGCCATCCGTATGTATAGGTCCATCTATCGTATTTGCAATCGGGTCACCCTCGCCACCATTGGCGCGGAGGATCACACTATCAGATTTCAGATTGAATACCAATGAGTCATTACCCTTGCCAAACAATACCACCAAGATACGCGGATTGCCATTGAACTTGGTGTCAAAATGATTGGTATTCAGGTAGTCAGTACCAGCCTGGTAGACCATGACATAGTCTTCATACAGGTCATTATTGAAATCGCCCGAATCGATCAGCGCCACATCCCAATATTGCGGTTGGAAGGCATCATAGCCTTTGCCTTCCTGCCTGATGACAGGAGAGGGGATGCCTTGCGAAAAGGCAGCTAACGATAAAAAACCAAGGCTGAGAACTAAAAGGGTTAAGCGTTTCATTTGACTATTGATATTTGGCAAATGTAACGCAGAATGGCAGAATAAATTACAAAGAGTAGTTAAAAAGTCTAAGGAAAAATGGCGACCCCTGTTGTATTCAATATTATTGATCCATGTCATCCGTGTGCTTTGTATTCATATTCCGAAATCCGCATTCCGAAATCAAATCACCATTCCTTGCACTTCTGAGATAGCTTGCGTTTAAACTCCTCCTTTTCTTCAGGAGACATATGCTGCATTCTCATTTTGACCCGCTCGCGCCAGAACTTTTGCTTCCCCGCATTAGCCCACCGGAAGCCAAAACCTCCGATCAGTATCCGCGATATGGCTATGAGGCCGAGAGCCTGGCAATAGGTGACCTCTTTGAGCCCAAAGACAACAGGTATGGTGAGGTTCCATATATATTGGAATACATAGACCAAAGCCAGAAAAGTAACTACCATCAGTAGTCCCAGTCCGATTCCTTTTCCTATTTGCTTTGGTGATCCCATTTTATTTTTGAAACAGTTCTTCGTACAGCGATGCGAGCTCTTCCCTGAGGAACATAACTGCATACCGTTTACGCGAAAGTAACGTATTTACATTAGCACCCGTGATCTCCGCGATCTCCTGGAAACTTTTGTCCTCCAGTTCGTGCATGATAAATACTTCGCTTTGCTCTTTTGGCAGTTTTTTGAGGGACTCTGTGATGGTCTGCATGATGAGGTCATTCATCATCTTTCCTTCTGCCGAACCGTCATGCGATGGCAGCATGTCAGACAGTGACAGTGTGTCACCATCATCCTTATACCCACATGTCTGGTCTTCCAGCAGTTCGGGACGTTTCTTCC
>JAOQAO010000031.1 GCA_025963485.1 Bacteroidota bacterium
CGTGTGCTCTTCCGATCTGCCCCGGAAATATTTTGCGCGATAACCGGACGGTGCAGAGCTTATTAGTGGTCAGGTCGTAGCCGCAGTTTGTCAATTCGCTTTTGAGAAAGGAGTAATCAAAATTGACATTATGCGCGATGAAGATGTTGTCCTTTAGCAGATCGTATATCTTATCCGCCACCTCCCAGAAATGCGGAGCATTCTTCACCATCTCATTGCTGATACCGGTCAGTCCGGTGATATAGTAGGGAATCGGCTGATCAGGATTGATCAGTGTCTGATAGCTATCTGTGATCCGTGTACCGTCATGTACATAGATCGCCACCTCGGTGATACCGTTGGCCGAGGCATGGCCCCCGGTCGTCTCTATATCTACTATGGCGTATGACATGCTGATCGTACCTACTAAAATAAGGATTTAGCGGCGATGACACCAGAAAGTTGTTCAGAAAAAAGCTGAATGATTACTCCGCAGTTTCGGCCTCCTCGGTAGCCATATCAAGGCTGCCTGAGCGGTAGTACAGATAGGTAAAAAAGATGCTGATAGCGGTCAGTATATGCCAGAGCGCATGGCCCTGCAGGAAACTATCCGGCTGGCAAACCACATGCTGCCTATCCAGTACCCACACACTACCTGCGGCAAATAAGATCAGAAATGCTACATACAAATACTTGGTAAAAAAAGCTGTACGATTGATAGCCAGGGTATAATACATACCGGTAATAAGGATCATCAGCAGCAAACCCGGAACGAGCGCATTGATACTGACGCGCCAGAGCCAGTTGAAGAAAACGATATTCAGAACGATCACCAGTACTTTGGCCCACTTGTGAGAGTTCCGCGACGAACCCCTGTGATTGAAGTATGGAAATATCTTATAGAGGTTCAGTACCAATATCATGGCTATCACGGAGTAAAGACCAGTCTGGTCCAGCTTCTGGAAGAAAGCAGTCAGCGAGGCATGATACATAAAACTGCCTATAAACAAATAGAAACAAGACAACGCAAACATGACCGAAAAGAGTGGATATTTCACCAGGAAATTATCAGAATCCCTATGATTTTTGTTTTTGTAGTCATGGACGCCCAGGGTCAATGCAAAAAGGCCGACAGCGAGGTAGCCCAGATTCGACCAGGTATTGGATGGCTGCCTGATAGCTTCATCCATATGATTTGCCTCGCAAAAATGGAAGGCGTTGCCTCCGGCTACAGGCATGCGGCTCCAGATATCCGTATGCATATAGGTATGATAAGCGAACATCAGCCCCAGTGTCACAAACAGGAACACGATCGCCGGCAGGTGAAAAGCCTTTCGCCTGAGCTCCTCCATATAGAGGCGGTCTCTGAGTATTTCTATCTTATGCGGACTGTATAGCTTCATTATTACTTGCTGTATTTGACTTTACGAATATAACCGGGAATAGTTCTTAATAGGATATGATCGACACAATTTCCGGTGTGTATGCTGAAATTTTATTGATTCCATCCAGAAATCCAAGCTCCACTATAAAGGCAAAGCCCGCTATCCGTCCTCCTTCTGCTTTCACCAGCTCTGCGGCGGCCACTGCTGTACCGCCTGTGGCGAGCACATCATCATGGATCAGTACGTTCCAATCTTTCTTAATGACATTCTTATGTAGCTCCAATGTCGCAGAGCCATATTCCAGATCGTATGTATAGGCTATTGTCTCTGCGGGCAGTTTGCCTTTCTTCCTCACCGGTATCAGCGGTATCCGCATCTTATTAGCCAGCAGCATACCGATAAAGAATCCCCTGCTCTCTACTACGCATACCGCATCCGGCTTTTCCTTCAGCTTACTGATGATCTCAGTCGTAATATCATCACAAAGTTGCCAATCCAAAAACACCGGGGTAATATCCTTGAATAATATTCCGGCCTTGGGGAAATCGGGTACATCCCGTATAGTTGCATTGAGCCTTTGGCTTATGGCGCTTGTTTCAGTTTTGATCATCAGACGAACTTAAAACTTAAAAATCAAAATAGGAAGCAGATCACTGCTGCCTCCCTCTGCCATTAAAGTATATATTTGCCGCAATGAAGGTAGAGATATATACTGACGGCTCTTCTCGCGGTAATCCCGGTCCCGGTGGGTACGGCACCATCCTGAAATATGGCCAGCATGAGCGTGAACTGTCTCAAGGCTACCGCCTCACTACCAATAACCGGATGGAGCTACTCGCGACCATAGTCGGGCTGGAGACCCTTACCCGCGATGGACTCGAGGTAGTCATCTACAGTGACTCGAAGTATGTCGTGGAATCCGTAGAAAAAAAATGGGTATTCGGCTGGGAGAAGAAAAATTTCAAAGACAAGAAAAATGTCGACCTGTGGATCAGGTTCCTGAATGTCTTCAGAAGGCACAAGGTAAAATTCATCTGGATCAAAGGGCACAACGATCACCCTTTCAACGAGCGCTGTGATGTCCTAGCCACTACTGCTGCGGACTATGGACCATGGCATGAAGACGTCGGCTTTGTAGCTTCCATGGATTAACGCAAAAATTTATCTTCCAGGATTATATCCACTATCCTCAAAGTGTAGGTTCTTTCCTCTCCTTCGGAGAGGGAAGATGCCGAAGGCAGATGGGTGAGGTTTTACTCAAAGAACCTCCAGGCAGCACCAAACTTGAAACTCGCGTCAGCAGCCGGGTACAAAGGACTCGTATAATACCCTTTCTGCTTACCAAAGAAGCTGGAAATATTTGTCCCGATCAGGAATACCCTGACCGTTTTGATCTTTACATTGAGAAATACATCCAATACCGGATAGAACTTCAGCTGCCAGTCATTTTGCACATAGAATTGTCCCGTCAACGGATTATAGCCATTCCCCTTGAAAGGTGTATAGTATCTCAGGTCTACGCCAAAAGCAAACAGCAAAGCCTTTTTAAATAAGAAGCGCTCATAGTATACGCTATGTTTGGTGGTGACAAGAGGAAGTCTTATCACATCGCTCCCAGCAGCTTTTTGGAACCAAACATCATTATCAAAGTGAAATCCCTTAATACCAAACCTGTTTGAGAAAGATACCACCAGCATATTGATCGCATTGCTCTCATAGCGCGGTGTCACAGGATCCGAGAAATAGAAATAATTCTTCAGCACATAGTTATAAGCTGAAACCCTGATACCGATCTTGTCCACCACATACTCCCCACCAAATCTGAAGATCGACATCTTCGGCAGGTTATTCAGGTATTTGAACGTGATACTATCTTGTATGCCGTTGAAAGTAGTTCCATTCTGTAAAATCGTATGTACGCCTATACTGCTATCCACCCGGAAACTGTGATATATCCAGTCGCTCTGTTTGAGCTGGTATCCGGCCCCCGCGGTGAGCCTGCCGAACTGATGCAGGTCGACACCCAGTTCCCCCTGGGCCATCAGGTCATTCTGATTATATCCTGCCAGGTAGTAGGCCACACTTGCCTTGTACAGCAGGCGCGAATTGACCGCAGGATTGCTTTTGAGGTATCCGGTCACGTACAGATTAGTGAAGTTGCTATTCTGCTGAAACTCGCGCATCATGTAGTAATCCAGATTGACAGCCGCGCCTATCACAAAATTTAATTCTTTGAATGTGGAGTCTGAGGTCAGTTTTTTTGCATTATAATCCAGCCCTACCCGATTACCTACCTTGATATAGTGACTGCTATAGCGCATTGTATCGCCGGTATTGACCTGGAACTTAGAATAGTAAGCAGAGTCGGATGCTATGTCAAAGAATCCATACTTGCCATAATCAAGATTGAACTGATACGACACTTTGAATACCGGCAATACGATCCTCTGCACCAGTGTATCATTTACGCGCTCATTGTACTTCTTGCCTATGCCATAAGAAGCCTTTA
>JAOQAO010000038.1 GCA_025963485.1 Bacteroidota bacterium
GGCGATGAGGTCTGGAGAAATGAGACAGATGGCTATCAGAATGATTTTGACGGTACGTGGAAGAAGAACGGGCAGCCGCTCCCTGACATGTCGTACTGGTATATTTTCAAATTTAATGACGGCATCCATGCAGACCGTATGGGCTACATCATCATCGAGCGCTAAACCACCCTTTACCCAAACTCAATAATCATATATAATGAGAAAAGTTCTGATCATCATCTTCGCCCTGGTATCGCTGGCATCTGCGGCGCAGCAGGACCCGCAGCACACCATGTACCGGTTCAATGGGCTGATCTTCAATCCTGCCTATGCCGGCAGCCGTGATGCCCTCAGCATCGCCGCTATCTATCGCTGGCAGTGGGTCAATGTAGAAGGCTCGCCGCAGACAGCCTCTGTAGGTATCCACTCGCCGCTAAAGAATGACCATATCGCCCTCGGTCTTTCCTTTGTCGCAGACAGGTATACTGTGGTGCACAATGACAAGATAGAAGGCAGCTTTGCCTATCGCATCGACCTGAGCAAGAAGAAGAAAATAAAGCTCTCCATAGGGGTAGGTGTCAGCGCTACGAACGTCCGTGCAGCCCTCAGCGACGTAGGCCTGACACAGGGGCAGGATGTACGCTTCCAGAATAATGTCAATCTCTGGCTGCCCAATATCTCTGCTGGCGTCTATGTATACAGCCAGAAGTTTTTCGTAGGTATATCAGTCCCTCAGATACTCAGCAATTCACTGACCAAACAGGGCCGCGTGTGGGAGAGGAGTATAGACAGCGCTCACCAGTATACCAGCATGTACGCTACAGCCGGATATGTATTTGACCTGGGCAAGAAAGTCAAATTTGCGCCATCTATCCTGCTTAAATATGTACCGAAATTCGCCCCGGTCAGCATCGACTTCAATGCCAATTTTATCTTCATCGACAGGATATGGCTTGGTGTGAGCTACAGGCTGTCCGATTCATACGGGTTCATGGCAGCGATCAATATTACCCGTCAGCTGAGAGTCGGCTATGCGTATGACCTGACCGTATCGCCGATATCTCACTTTACCACAGGCTCGCATGAGATCATGGCAGGATTTGATTTTGACTATCGCAGCAAGCGCATGGTCAATCCACGATACGTGAGATACTTCTAAGCAAACCCTGAGCGACCTGAATAACAAAACCGAAAATCAAGAAAGATGACGTGCAGAAAGAGTACTATACTGGTGATACTTTGGACAATGGCGGTGAGCGCTATGGCGCAGACCGCCATGGTCAGGCAGGGTGACCTGAACTTCAAACGCTTTGACTTTGTCGCTGCTGCGGAAAATTACCGGACCGCGATGACCAATCATGGCAACGACCTGTCGATCCGTGAAAAGCTCGCCCGCACTTATGTGATACTCGAAGATCATATGGCCGCTGAAGAGCAATATGCGGCTATAGTGAAGATGCCTGCTGTACCAGCTATAGATAAACTCTACTACGGATTGGAGCTAAGGGCCAATGGCCACTATGATGCGGCCCAAAAGGCATTCAATGAATACCTGGCAGCAGCCCCTGATGATGCAAGAGCCAAAGAACTCGCCGGCAGTATTGACAAGGTCAAACCTCTGGGTGTAGACAGCAAGATATACGAAGTGGTAAACCTGAAAGACATTAATACTGAGGCCTCTGATATGGCTGCGACTTTCTATAAGGACGGTATCGTGTTTAGCTCCAACAGGGGCAAGGCGGGAGGCGCAGTAGCTCATTCGGATGCATGGAGCAACCGTAGCTTCTATGACCTGTATTCCGTCAGGGGCGAAGGCAATGCGATGTCGTCACCATTGTATATCAAGGGCAAGCAACCTAACAGGAAATTTCACGAAGGCCCCGCGACCTTCTCTGCTGATGGCAAGGAGATGTATTTCACCCGTACTAATTATGTCAAGAGCAAAGTAAAAAGGAGCAATGACAAGACCGTAAAGCTACAGATCATGCATGCCGACTGGGATGAGGCTAAGCAGCAATGGGTAAATGTCAAACCTATTTTGCTCAATAATAGCGAGTACTCCACAGCACATCCGGCCCTTTCCAAAGATGGCAAAAGGCTGTTCTTTATCTCCGACATGCCGGGAGGTCAGGGCGAGACGGATCTATACGTCAGCTACCGCGAACCCGGCAAGGACTGGGGCCCTGCGGTCAATCTCGGCAAAGGGGTGAATACCAGGGGACGTGAAATGTTCCCTTTTAGCGCGGATGAGAATACACTTTATTTCTCTTCTGACGGGCTAACAGGCCTCGGAGGACTCGATGTGTACAGCGCATCTTTTTCGGGAGGCAAATGGGGTAGCGTACAGGACCTCGGCACACCGGTCAACTCAAAATGGGATGACTTTGCCTATATCGTCAATGCAAAGAACAATGCGGGCTATTTCACCTCAAACAGGGAGAGCGGCAAAGGAGGGGATGATATCTATAAGTTCACGAGGAATGGCGTCACCATCTGTGGCACTGTAGTGGATGCTCAGACCAAAGACCCACTCTCCGGATCTGATGTTAAGCTGACTGAAGGCGACAATCTCATAACCCAGAAGCAGGCGGGCGAAAAGGGTGAGTTCTGTTTTACGGCCTTGCCAAATAAGAAATACAAAGTATCTGCTGATAAAAAGGAATATGAAGCGAACAGTACTTCAGTCTCTACCGGCAAATCCAATCAGGTGATACAAATACCTCTCAGCAAAATAGGTGGCATAGACCTCTCCGTATGTGTGAAACAATACGGAGGCAGTACGCTGGTAGGGGCTACCGTAGAGCTGACCAATAAAATGACAGGAAAGAAACAGACCTGCCTGGTGACTGCTGCCTGCAAGTGCCAGTTTGACCTCGAGGCCAATAGTGACTATTCTATCTGCGCCTATATGGAGTCTGCCAATGCCAAAGGCAGCTATACGCATCCATGCAAAAATATCACGACACGGGATAAAGTCTCTCCGGCCAGTCTCTATGAAAGTCTGGACATCACATATCTCGAGGAGAATATGACCGTGAAGATCGAGAACCTCTACTACGACATGGGCAAATGGGCCATCCGCCCTGATGCAACCATAGAGCTGGATAAGGTAGTGGCGCTGATGAATGAATTTCCGGGGATGGAGATAGAACTCAGTTCTCACACCGACTGCCGCGGCACGATAAAATCGAATGACGATCTCTCTGCTAAACGCGCCAAATCATGCGTAGACTACCTCGCGCAACATGGTATAGACAAGAACCGTATGCTGGCAGTAGGCTATGGCGAACGCAAACTGGTCAACGGCTGTGCCTGTGAGGGCAATGTCAAATCCAAATGTACCGACGAGCAGCATCAGGTGAATAGACGTACAGAGTTTAAGATACTAAAGCTGAAGTAAGGGAGTACCAGGTTGGGGAATGATTTGATCACAATGGACGTAATGAAGCTACAAACACCACTTTAATCAAGAACTCCTTCTTTTTTGTCACCCTGAGCGAAAGCGAAGGGTCTATGTTATAAGCTATGAGGCCCATAGGAACACATAATTACTATGTTTATATCCTTACTAACCTGCGCAAGGCTGTATTATATACTGGCGTAACGGATGATCTGGGTAAAAGGGTCTATGAGCATAGGCATTCAGAAAAATCTTTTACCGCGCGCTATCAATGCTTTTATCTGGTCTATTATGAGCGCTTCCAATACATAGAGCATGCTATAGCCCGGGAGAAGGAGATCAAGGGCTGGACCAGAAAGAAAAAGGACAAGTTGATAAGTGATTTTAATCCGGAGTGGAGATTTCTCGATCCTGAGCGCGATTAGGATTTCTTGTTCTCAGCATAGACCCTTCGCTTTCGCTCAGGGTGACAAATGTTTGTTTTTTGAATATTATAAAGCCCTCGTGATCTTTAGAGTTTGATGCGGATAGTTTCCGTGAACGTGAACACCGCATACAAACATACCTTCGGACTTTTGGTTCCCGGGTCCCCCGACTTTTTTACAATCTTATAACAATCAATTTTGCAATTCGGAAAAGAAAAATGTAATTTAGTTATGGAAAAACCGTTTTCAATACATCTATTGATAAACATCTAAAAAATCAGCCCGTATGAAAAAACTTACACTAACCATTGCTTCGGTCCTGTTTATTATCTCCGCATCCACGGCGGGAGTCATCAGCGACCTTTCATCAAACGAATTAAAGAGCACGGACCTCTCCGGCAAATACGTCGGAAAAAGGCACCAGTTCAATGCTGACAAGAAGACCATCATGCAGACCTTCGAATATGAGTTTGAGCTCAAGCAGGAAGGCAACACCATCACCGGTGTATCTACTATCATCAAAGAGAATGGCGACTATGCAGATATCAAACTGCGTGGTACAGTAGTAGGGGATAAGCTCTACTTCGAAGAATATGAAATAGCCAATCAGTCTAAAGACGCTAACATGGTATGGTGCTATAAATCGGGTGCCCTCAGTATCAAAAAAGATGGTGACAGGCTCAAGCTGACAGGCGCTACCAATAGCTATATGGCTGACTACTATATCCCATGCACAGGCGGTATGACCGACCTGACCAAGGTAGAAAGCAGCCCTAACCTCGATCCTAATGTCACAATCGGCACAAACGGTGGGGTCCTGAATGGCGAGAACACACTTACAGTCTATCCAAATCCTTTCGTGGAGAATACACAGATCAGCTATACGCTCAGCGCTGATGCTAAAGTATCTACCGAGGTATATGACATCACAGGCAGGAGGGTAGCCATACTGGAAACTGAAACTGCTCAGACCGCAGGCAGGCATGCGATCAATTTCAACGCCAAGAACTATGGCCTCGCAGCAGGAGTGCTGATCGCCAAAGTGAGTATTGACGGAAAGATCTACTCCAGCGAGATGGTTCAGATGAAATAACTGCAAGAACAAAAAATATAGCTCAGGTATCCCCCGGACATATAGTTTAGGGGGATTTTTTTTGCCCATATGTTACGTTCATAGATAATAATACAGCCTTAACAGGAAAGATTTTGCAGAGTATTGAAAGTCATTATATTTGGCTTTCCCTAAAAAAGCCCTAAACCTTATTTATAAACAATTTTCACAAAGTAAATCCATTACCCATTTATGAGATCTTTACAAAGAATTTTTGCCGTCCTTCTTTTGGTAGCTATTGGCTACGCGGCCGAGGCGCAGTATTGCGGGCATATTGGTTTCCCCTCGGGACCTAATTCTACAGGTACAACCTGTACGGCAGGCAACAGCATGACGCTCCCCGGTTTTTCACCACCAGATGATAGTGTGCCTTGTATTGTGCAAGGGGTGTACTATTCGACCATCGTGCAGGTGAAAGTACCTACCACCGTCACATCAGGAGGCACCACATATCCCCTGAATTGGATCAAAATAGATAGTGTAGGTAACCTTCCCTGCGGTCTTTGCTGGAATACAAATAAGGCAACCAATCAGTTCAACGGTAATGAGCAGTTTTGCATCCATATATTTGGTACCAGCTACGACAATATCGGCGAGTTTAAACTCAAGATCATCGTCGATGCAAACGTAACAGCCTTTGGATTTCCTATTACACAATCCAATCAGGATGCATCTGCCGCAGGTTTGAGGTTCTTTGCCAGGGTACAAGCTCCGGGAGGAATTTGCGCGCCTGTAGATACACTTGCTGCCGGTAATACTGCCATCGCTACCGGACCGGCGCCATCCAGCGCTGTGACAGCAGGCGGACCGTTGGCTTTCTGTACAGGGGGCTCTGTGGTGCTCACAGCGACTGAGACAGGTGCAGTTTATCAATGGTATAATGGTACGACATTGATCACGGGCGCTACTTCCCGTACTTATACAGCTACCGGTGCCGGTTCATATACAGTAAATGTCATCAAGAATTGCGTCGGCGTCGTATCTGCCGCCAAGGTAGTTACGATCAATCCGTCTCCGACTGTTTCACTCACTCCTGTAGGACCTGTGATCCTCTGCGGAGGCAGTACTCAGGTGCTGACAGCGACAGCATCCGGAGGTACCCTGCAGTGGTATAACGGAGCAGGAGCTATCTCCGGACAGACAGCTACGACATATACAGCAACCGCTACCGGCACCTATTATGCCATAGCTACCCTGAGCGGATGTACAGGCACGTCAAACAGCGTGAGTGTCCAGATATCAGGTACGCCTCCTACGCCGACCATCACCCTCACTTCTGCAGGTATCTGCCCGGGCAATACGGATACGATGGATGCAGGCGCAGGATATACTTCATATGCCTGGAGCAATGGACTCGGATCAGGACAGAAGGCATATGCTACTGCAGCGGGTAACTATAGCGTGACCGTCACCAATGGTGTATGCTCAGGCGTAGGTACAGTCGCTATCGCGCTCAATAACTCTCCCGCTACTCCTTCCATCAGCCCTGCCGGTACTGTGGCCATCTGCCAGGGAGACAGCGTGACACTCACCAGCACTGGAGCGAGCACATATTCATGGTCAAACGGCGCTCATACTCAGTCTATCACAGTAGGTGGAGGCGGACCGTATACCGTCACGATCACTGTCGTCAATCAATGCGGCACTGCATCGTCACCTGCAAAAACAGTCACCGTTAATGCACGTCCTAATGCTGCGATCACTCCTTCAACTCCGGTTATCATCTGCGGATCCGGTAGTCAGACGTTCACCGCTACCGGTAGCGGTACCTATCAGTGGCTCAATAATAATTTGCCGATCTCTGGCCAGACCGCCAGTACATATACAGCTACTGCAGCCGGCAACTATTCAGTCGTCGTCACATCCAATGGCTGCCTTGATACATCCAATGTCGTCAACGTACAGATCGGTTCTGCCCTCAGCCCGACCATTACAGCCAATCATACATATATATGTACGGGTGCTACAGATACGCTCGATGTAGGTTCAGGATACAGCACATATGCATGGAGCAATAGCCTCGGCTCTGCACGCTTCGCATATCCTACTTCTGCAGGTACCTATACCGTGACAGTCACCACTGGAGCCTGCAGCGGTACAGCTACTGTCACGCTCAATGCACAGGCAGCTACGCCTACACCGACCATATCTGCAGGCGGCCCTACTACATTCTGCACAGGCGGATCAGTGGTACTGACCAGCTCTGCTGCATCAGGCAATGCATGGAGCAATAGCGCAAATACGCAAGCCATCACCGTGACCACATCCGGCAGCTACACAGTGACCAACAATAATGGTTGCGGAGCGGCTACATCACAGCCCACTACAGTGACCGTGAATACGATCCCTAATGCACAGATCACACCATCAGGTTCTACTATCATCTGCGGTGGCAGTACACAGGTGCTGACCGCTACACCGGCTGGTGCATCATATGTATGGCAAAACGGTTCAGGCGCGATATCAGGCCAGACCGCGGCGACATACTCAGCAACAGCTACCGGTACCTATAGCGCCGTAGTGACCGTGAACGGCTGCTCAGCTACATCCAATACTGCTACCATCACCGTATCAGGTACACCGCCTACACCGACCATCACCGCTACAGCGCAGACACTCTGTCCGGGCGTGATCGACACACTGGATGTCGGCTCCGGATATACCTCATACGCGTGGAATGGCTCACTGGGCACTTCGTCCAATGCTACCGTGACATCTGGCGGCACCTATACCGTGACCGTGCATAATGGTGTATGTGTAGGCACAGCGACCATCACGATCACTCAGGGAGTCGCCGCGACCACACCTACTATCAGCGTACAAGGCAACCTTCATATTTGCGGAGCGGACAGCGTGATACTCACCTCGTCATCTGCTACAGGCAATACCTGGAGCAATACGGCTACCTCACAATCTATCACTGTATATGGCGCTGGGGTATTCAATGTGACAGTGAACGGAGGATGTGGTATCGCTACATCTCTTTCCGATACTGTGACTGCGAATACATTCCCTCAGGTACAACTCGGTGCTGATACCGGCAAATGTGCCGGCGACAGCATCAGCCTCAATGCGGGTACGGATGGTACCACATACCTGTGGTCCAATGGCGTGTCTACGAGCTTGAATAGCGTCACTACTACCAGTGAATACTATGTATCGGTGACGAAGAATGGGTGTATCAATGTAGACAGCATCCACGTCACATTTGATGCAGTGCCTTCAGCTACCTTCACCCAGTCCAATGGAGTATTAACGGCTTCTGCCGGTACTACCTACCAGTGGAAGAGGAATGGTGCGGATATCATCGGAGCTACATCACAGATATACGATGCCAATCCATCCGGCACGGCCAACTACGCAGTAGTAGTCACCGTCGGATACTGCTCAGCGGCTTCTACGCCACAACTGGTGACCATCATCGGTATATCTGAGCTCGCACAGAGCCTCAATACTAATATCTATCCTAATCCAACCAATAAGGAGATCACGATCGCATATACACTCAGCCGTAACGAAGTGCTTGACGTATACATAACAGACGTGACAGGCAGGATTATAAACAACCTCCACTCTGGCGCTCAGGCTGATGGAGAACACAAGATCGTCACAGACCTCGCAGGCCTCACCGGCGGCGTCTACTTCGTCAACTTCCGCACCGCAGAAGGAACTGTAGTAAGGAAGATCGTGAAAGAGTAATCACTACTGATAAGAATACAGAAGAGGCGGGCTTAGTCCCGCCTTTTTTACTGGTATAGAGTGAAAGTCATTGCGAGAGCTTTTTTCTCATAAAAATAGGAATGATAAAAGTCGAAGCAATCCGTATCTAAGTGCTCTATGGTAACCAGTAGTGAGCGATAAACGATCTTGGCGGCCTTGCAAGACGATCTTTCTAGCTCTCAGTTATTTGTTCTTCGCTTTATCTCGCTCCAAATATATCACTCCCTATCCTCACCAGCGTAGCGCCGTGCTTGAGCCCGATGAGGTAGTCGGACGACATCCCCATGGACAGCTCGCGGAAGGCAGGCTTCCCGATGAAGTAGTGCATACGCAGCGAGTCGAAGAGTTTCTTCAGTCCGGCGAATTCGGATTCTATTTTGGAGGTATCGTCCGTATTGCTGGCCATGCCCATGAGGCCAGCTATTTCGATATTCTTCATGGTGAGCATACTGGGGTCGGAGAGGAGTTCGTCCGCTTCCCATTGGTTGAGCCCGAACTTGGTCTCTTCGCCGCTGATGTGTATCTGCAGCAGGCAAGGGATGACGCGGTTGCATTTCTTTGCCTGACGGTCTACCTCTGCGAGTAGCCTGAGCGAATCTATAGAGTGTATCATGCTGACGAAAGGTGCAATGTATTTCACCTTATTGCTCTGGAGATGGCCTATCAGGTGCCACTGGATGTCTTTGGGGAGGTTGGTTTGTTTGCCTTCCATCTCCTGCACTTTGTTTTCGCCGAATAGGCGATGGCCCACATCGTAGAGCTGCTGTATATCGGCTT
Organism: Bacteroidota bacterium; assembly: GCA_025963485.1. GTDB lineage: Bacteria > Bacteroidota > Bacteroidia > Chitinophagales > LD1 > UBA1941. Next base: position 9,416 of record JAOQAO010000038.1, read on the forward strand.
CCGGCCGGGTCTTGCTGACGGCTACGAGCCTGGCCCCATAGGGCACGAGTGTATCCTGTATCTGTCTGTAGCGGTCGGGATTCATTATTTTGCTATTTTCGGTTGTCGCAAAAATACAATGAAGCAATTACTGTTTGGCATCGTCTTATTGACATTGATGAGTTGCAACAGGCTCAAAAATGGTGCATCTACCGCAGATATCATCCCGCAGGACTCCATGATAGGCATCCTCGTGGATATCCATGTGGCGGATGCCGTGGCCGATCATAAGTTCGGCACGGATAAGCCGAACCTGGAGTTTACCAATGCCATGTACGAGCAGATATACAAGAATCATCATATCACCGCTGCGCAGTATAAGGCCAGCTATAAATACTATGAAGCCCATCCCGCCGACATGGACAAAATGTACGAGCAGGTCATCACCGAGATCAGCAAGAAGGAAGCGGAATTAAAAAAGGCGAAGTAGGGGAGAAAAAAATGATGTCATTCCGAGGAAATTCATCTTAAAAATAAACATGGTATTTCCGAAGGAATCCCAAGCTCAAGAATCCTAATATGCGGCTAATCTAAAGTATCGTAAAGGTCATTCCACAAAGGATTGAACCCTGTAATAAGCGCGAGCTTTTTTGCTCTGCTGAGTTGCTTGATCCTGTTTTCTTCCGAAATTGCTTCTTCGATATGGTGGAAATTTATATAATAAACAAGCTTATCACAATTATACTTCGCGGTAAAACACTTTGGATTTCGCTTTGTCTTATGATCCCACACTCTGCCACGCAAATCGGCAGTCATACCTGTGTAAAGTACCGAATGCCTTTTATTGGTCATGATATAAGTACTACCGCCCCTTTGCATTGATTTTATCGTACTGATTTAGACGTCATTCTTGGGCTTGGGATTCCTTCGGTTTTATCGCGCCTATTTTTTTATTTTGAAAAACCTCGGAATGACGACCTTTCTTTAGGAATACTAGTACCTGTCCTTAGTAGCTTTCATCAGATTATACAGCATGTCCTTGGCGCGGAATAGTTGTGCCTTGACGGTACCAAGCGGGAGGTCGCATTTGTCGGCGATCTCTTCGTATGATAGTTCCTCGAAGTAGCGGAGCTCGATGAGCTGCCTGTACTTAGGGCTGAGTTCCTGTATCACCTCGCGTATCTTGATCGCACGCTGGTCTTTGATGATACTTTCCTCCGGGGTCATGGACTTGTCCTTGACCGCGATAGGCACTGATTCGCCATCGTCGGTAGGAGAGGTCTGATCTATAGAGGTAGTCTGAAGTTTCTTTTTGCGGATAAAGTCGATACAGTTATTCGTAGCTATACGGAATAGCCATGTACTGAATGCGAAGTCAGCGCTGTAGTTCGCCAGGTTGTGGAAAGCCTTGCTGAAAGCGACCATCGTAAGATCGTCAGCATCGTCACGGTTATGCACCATTTTCAGGATCATATAGTACACGGACTCCTTGTAGCGCGCCATCAGCTTGCCAAAGGCCACCTGATCACCCTCTTTGGCCTTATTGACCAGTGCGAGATCGGGGTTTACCTTAGGTGTAGGTGTGGGCGTCGGTGTTGGGGTGTTTCCTACTTCCATTCTTGTTTGGGTCTGAATAATGATATCATAAATATAGAGAATAAGTAGACAACATATAATGGGTCGAGTATAAAGAGCCAGGGAGAGAGGTCGCTTTGCTGGAGCTTGGTGTTGATTCTGGTGGTCACGATGCGTTTGGTGTATACGACAAAGAAGCCTGATAACAAGACAAAGAGCAGTATGAATGATTTAATACACAGCACAATAAATGTTGTGTAAAATAAAAAGTCACTGAGGGCAAAAAGGAACAATAATACCTTGTGGTGGAACTTATAGTGCGTTGCCGAGCCGATATGCCGTGCCTTCTGCCTGATCCATGCGCCGAGCGTCGTTTCCGCTTCGGAGTAGGTGAAGGAGTCCTTGTGCGTACATATCTCTGTGGTGCGCCCTTTCGCTTTTGCATTGACAAAAAGGTCATCGTCGCCGCTTTGCACTTTCTTGCTCTTGTGCGACGGGTCCCAGCCGGTGAATACCTTTTTGCGGAAGCTCATATTGCGTCCCACACCCATGTACGGCATTCCCGCTTGCGCAAATGACATATACTGCATGGCGGTCATCACATTCTCGTAGCGAATGATCTTATTGAGCACACCCGGATGCTTATAGTAAGGAGAGTATCCCAATACGAAATCGGTACCACCCACATAAGCGCCTATAATATGCTCCAACCAATGGGCTGAGTATGGCTTGCAGTCTGCATCCGTGACGACTACGATGTCATATTGTGCCGCATCGACGCCGGTCTTGAGTGCGAACTTTTTGCCCGGCATGGGCTTATCTCCCGGCTTGATATTGAAGAGGCGGATATTGTCATTGCGCTTAAAGAAATCAGCAACCACTTCTACCGTGTTATCTGTCGATTGGTCATTGACGATGATCACCTCAAACTTGGGGTAATGCTGTATCATGATCACCTTGAGATTATGGGCGAGGTTCTCTGCTTCGTTTTTGGCACAGATCACGATAGACACAGGCGGGTATCCGTCGGGTTCGTAGTGAGGCTCCTTGCTATACGAGAGCCTGCTGAATATCAGTATGTAGTAGGCCAGCTGAAATACCACAGCTCCCACGAATAAGAAGAAGACAATTAACATGTTGCAAAGAAAGTGAATAAGGGGATTGGTTTAGGCGGAGAAATGAACATTTTAACCGGTTGTTTTGTATTTTAGGCAGTCTAATAGATAAATCAAAAATGTTAGATATAAAATTTATTCCTAAAAAGGGGGATCTTTTAAGAACTAATGATACAGATAATCGCACTTATCGTCTATCTGTGAATGGCATTAATGATATGCTTTCTCTTACTGTTTCAAATGATTTTCCAATTCTCTATTCTAATTTTTATGCTATACATGTAATAGAAATTTTGGAATCACTAGAAATTCAATCTCTAAAGTCCTATTTTAATCAGTTTTCAATAATAAAAAAGTATGACTGGTGGAAAGGAGAGATTGATTTTAGAATATATTGCGACGAATCGGATATTCCTCCTAATAGGTCGGACTGTTTTGAAATAGAAATTTCTCTCAAAGTCAGAATATTTGAGTGGGCAAAGCTATGGAGTTTCACAGACTTTGTTGAGAGTTTTAGGCAAAACATGCCTTTAATTCAGTCCGAAATGATGCCTGGATGGGAGATGTATGGAGAAGATGATTTCTACAAAGTGAGTTCTGTATACGATAGCGGAATGAGAATGAGTTGTTTTGTTAAACGAGATAGTGGCAATTCTTTTGGCTTTCATATCAATGAACAGTCAGAGTTAATTAGAAGAGGCATTGAATTGACAAACATTAAATTACTTGAACGGGTAAACCCTAATTCAGTTTTTGTATACTTCGATTTCCCAGTTTTAATTCGGAATGCTTGTAATCAGTATTTAATCTATTTCACCCAGTTCATTGCAGATATGGGAATTGATGTGAATTCTGAAATAATTGAGGAACCTAATCAAACCTTATTTAAAGTTACTCCGAAAGATAAAGGCGAAGCTTTATCTAAAATCAGAGAGGCACTTGATATTTATTTAACATTACCTACTAATCAAGACTTTGAATCGCAGGCAGAAAGATTTCCTGACCTGGCAGTAATGCAACTCTCAAAAAAGATTCACGATCTTAAAGGTGATTTCAAAATAGCCGAGATGCAAATGAAGATGCAGGAATCGATGATACAACTAAAGGATGCCACCATACAACTGAAAGATGCGACAATTGGTACATTAGAATTAAGAGTTCTGGAATTGTCTCAATATCAGCAGAAGTCCAGCGACGAAAAGAAGGAATTGGAAAAGGAAGAGGATTTGATCAAAGGAATTGTTTCAGTCAAGAAGTTTGAGGCAAAGGGTGTTTCGGTTAACCTTGGCGAATTACTTAGAATGTTGAAGAGGAAATTTAACAAGTAGGTAGAATGAATACTAGCGATTTATATTGGGAGCTATTAAATAATCTGAATCGAAATACTAAGCTGGAACTAATTTCCCGTCTAGCTGGTTCTCTGCGGTCGCAGGACCATGCAGAGGAGACAAGTCTTTCATCCCTATATGGAGCGTTTCAATCAAGTAAATCTGCGGAGGAAATAATAAATGAAATCCGTTCGGATAGAAGCTTTCGCAAAAGATAACAATGCGATGTTCCCTCAAAATTCCTCAAAAACTCTCCGAGTTAATCAGATATACCTATTTTCGGCATTCCAATGAAGTTCACACTACAAGCTACAGATACACAGTCCAAAGCCCGTGCGGGTGAGATGGTCACCGACCACGGGGCCATACAGACCCCCATATTCATGCCCGTAGGCACCGCCGGCACGGTCAAGGCCGTCCATTTTAACGAACTAAAGACACAGGTCAACGCACAGATCATCCTGGGCAATACTTATCACCTCTATCTCCGTCCGGGGCTGAATACGATAGAGCAGGCAGGTGGTTTGCATAAATTCATCGGCTGGGACAGGCCTATACTGACGGATAGCGGAGGCTATCAGGTGTATTCGCTATCCGATATCAGGAAGATCAAAGAGGAAGGAGCGGAGTTTCGCAGCCACATAGATGGCTCGAAGCACCATTTCACTCCGGAGAATGTGATAGACACGCAGCGGATCATCGGCGCGGATATTATGATGGCCTTTGATGAGTGTACGCCGTATCCTTGTGAATATGACTATGCGAAAAAGTCCCTCGCTATGACCCACAGATGGCTGGACAGGTGCATTGGCCGGTATAAAGAGACAGAGGGCAAGTACGGATTCAATCAGACGCTATTTCCCATCGTGCAGGGATCGACATTCAAGGATCTGCGCAAAGAGTCAGCAGAGTATATAGCCTCAAAAGGTATGGACGGCAATGCCATCGGCGGTCTTAGCGTTGGCGAACCGGACGAAGACATGTACGCGATGACCGAGCTGGTCTGTGATATCCTGCCTAAGGACAAGCCACGCTACCTCATGGGCGTAGGTACGCCGGCCAATATCCTGGAGGCGATATCGCTCGGGATAGATATGTTTGACTGCGTGATGCCGACGAGGAATGCCAGGAATGGCATGCTTTTCACCACCAATGGCATCATCAATATCCGCAATGAGAAGTTCAAGAATGACTTTAGCCCCATAGATGCCAGCGGTGCCTGTGATGTGAGCCGTGTGCATACCAAGGCTTACCTGCGCCATCTGATGCACTCAGGCGAGATGCTGGGCGCTATGATCTCATCGGTCAATAACCTTAGCTTTTACCTCTGGCTCGTGACAGAAGCGAGGAAGCATATCATAGAAGGCGATTTCAGCGTTTGGAAGAAGGCTACGCTGGCAAAGGTGATGACGCGGTTATAGAGAATAGAGAATAATGAATAGAGAATAGCGGAATACACACGTTGTAAATCGTTACATTGCCGAAATCCGCATTCTGAAATCCGAAATAGTTGAAGAAGATCGATTGGTACATATTGAAGAAGTTCCTCGGCACATTCGTGTTTATCATGATGCTGCTGATACTCATCACTGTGGTGGTCGACATCTCGGAGAAGATCGACAACTTCCTCGATGGCACTGCATCTGTCAAGGAGATCATATTCTCTTACTACCTGAGTTTTATCCCTTATATCTGTTCGATGTTGGCGCCTTTCTTTGTATTGGTCGCAGTGATATTCTTCACCTCTCAGCTGGCCGATCGCTCCGAGATCATCGCTATCCTCAATAGCGGAACGACCTATTTCAGGTTCCTCAGGGCCTATCTGGTGGGAGCATTGATATTAGGCGTCGGCCTCTGGTATGCCAATAATTATCTCGTACCAATGGCCAACCACAACCGTATCATGTTTGAGGCCAAGTACATCAATAAATACATGTCGGCTCTAAGCTATAATTATCATCGTCAGATCGCTCCCAATACTTTTATGTATGTAGAAGGATACAAACCAGCAGAGGCAGTGGGAAGCAGGTTCTCCGTCGATAGGTTTGAAAACGGTAAAATGGTGAACAAACTGCGCAGTGAGAGCATCAAATGGGACACGATCAAGAAAACATGGCACGTCCGCAACTACTATATCCGCGAAATGCATCCGGAGGGCGATATCATCAAGACGGGTACGGACATGGACTCCCTGTTTTCCTTCAGGCCGGAGAACTTCGCCATTACCAATGACCGTAAGGATGAGATGACCACACCAGCGCTGAAGGATTTTATCCTGCATATGCAGAAGGCAGGGTCTAATGATATTGAATTCTATGAAGTAGAACTGTACCGCCGTACTTCCGGGGCTTTCAGCGTACTCATAATGACCCTCATCGGCGTCAGCCTCGCTTCGCGAAAGATACGAGGAGGGCTGGGTTGGCACCTGGTGCTCGGTATAGCGCTATGCGCGAGCTTTGAGATCATTATGAAATTCTCCGTAACCTTCTCTACCAACTCGTCCCTGCCGCCATTTATCGGCGTATGGATACCCAATTGCATATTTGGTGTGATCGCTGTTTACCTGACCAAGACTGCGCCGAAGTAAAAAGCATTAGGGTAGCAGATCAAATATTTGTCTCAATTCTTTATCAGTGACAGTGGCCTGCTCTGATTTGTCATAAATGGATGCGAGGTATACTGTAGTAGCTTCCACCTTTACATATGTAATGATCCGTGCTCCTCCGGATTTGCCTTTACCTTTTGACGAAATGGCTAATCGTATTTTGTAGAAATTACTTCCAAGTGAAGTACCTTGAGTAGGATCTTTTTGCAATGTTTTTATCAAATGCTTCAGATCACCTGCGAGAGACGGATACTTTTTACTGAGTCTCTTGGCTTGTTTATCGAAAAGAGGAATGGAAGATACACTATAACTCATTCAGGAGTTCTGTTGCAGGACGAGCCTTTAGCTTACCCTTTTTTATCAAGGCTATTTCTTTTGCGGCTTGCTTTAGTTCCTTTATTAGTTTCTCTTTAGTTGGTTCCTGGTATTCTATTTTGACCTGGCTTTTGATTTGTTTTTTGAGCTTATTCCAGTCATTGATGGGTATAAAAACGCCTGTTGCTTTTCCTTTACCATCCTCTATCACTTGCAGTTTCATTCCTATCTCTTTATGATATAAAAATACTAAATAGTTAGTTGAATAAAAAGTCATGAGGCCGTATAGGAAATTCTTATTTTGCCGGTCCAAGTCATGGCAAGGACAAACTACATCACCCGATACTCCCACATCAATGGCAAAGCCATCTATGTCGATGGTGCGTCGGTGTTTGAAAGAACTTCGTCTGGCACCGATTTCCTCGTAGAGGCATACAAAGGACTTGGCATCAATTATCCGAAATTCTATAAGATGGACAACCTGTGCAAGCTCGCTATCCTGACCGTGGAGGTGATGCTAAAGGATAGGAAGTTGAATGAAGAATATAAACCTTCAGATATAGCTGTGATCGCCTCTTGCGCTAACTCCAGCCTTGATACAGACCTACGCTACCAGGCGAGTACTGCGGATGCAGCCAGTCCATCGCTATTCGTTTATACACTGCCCAATGTGATGATCGGCGAGATATGCATCAGGCATGGCATCAAAGGAGAAAATACCTGTTTTGTGTCATCGGAGTTTGATGCGGTATTTCAGACTGATTATGTCAATGGGCTTTTGGCCAATGACAATGCTGAGATTTGCCTTTCCGGTTGGGCGGACTATCTGGGAGGGGAGATGAACGCTTTTTTTATGCTGGTTGAAAAAAATCCTACATCTTTGGGAGAACATAATACAGAAACCGTAAAACAACTATACGACAGGCAATGGAAGAATTGATGAAGACCCTCAAGGGACAGATAGTAGAGCAGCTCAACCTGCAACAGATACAGCCGGAAGATATTGGTGACGATCAGCCTTTGTTTGTAGAAGGCCTGGGGCTGGACTCTATCGATGCACTGGAGATGATCGTACTGCTCCAGCAGAAATACGGCATCAAACTCGCCAATCCTGCCGATGGGCCTACGGTATTCAAGACCGTGCGCAGCATGGCTGAGTATATCACAGCGCATAAGGTCAATTAATTCTTAATTCCCTGTATGGGATACACGGATTCTTTTCATCTGCAATGAGCCAATCCATCTACATCACCGGCATAGGCATTATCTCAGCCATAGGCAATAATGTTTCGCAGACGTTGGAGCGATTGCGTGCATCCGATTCTGGAGTAGACTCCATGACCATATTACCTTCAGAGCATTCAGGCACTTTGCCTGTAGCCGAAGTAAAATACTCCAATGCCCAACTAGCAGCCAGGAGCGGTCTTGAAACATGGCAGACACGTACTGCACAACTCAGCATGATAGCCGCCAAAGAAGCCAAAGACAGCAGCAAGATCAATTATAGCAAATGGCGTTGTGGCTTCATCTCAGCAAATACAGTAGGAGGGATGGACAGGACGGAGGACTTCATGAAATCATTCCTCGCTGATTCTGACTCGGGCGACCTCCACGATGTGATCAATCACGATAGCGGTGATGCTACGGAGATCGTGGCAGAGAAACTAGGATTTACCGACTACATCACCACCCTCAGTACCGCCTGCTCATCTTCAGCTAATGCTATGATGTTTGGAGCAAGGCTGATCAATAATGACATCGTCGATATCATTATAGCTGGAGGAACTGATTCCTTATCGCGTTTTACCCTGAATGGTTTCAAGTCCCTTATGATCCTTGACGAGCAGCCATGCCAACCCTTTGATGAAAACAGGAGGGGACTGAACCTTGGAGAGGGGGCCGGATATGTCGTCCTTGTTTCACAGAATGTAATTGATACAGAAGGAGTTAATGTTGTTGCAAAACTAATTGGTTACGCGAATGCGAATGATGCTTATCACCAGACAGCCTCATCGCCAGAGGGCAACGGCAACTATGCGGCCATGACCGGAGCCTTGGAAATGGCCGGCCTGCAACCATCCGACATTGACTATATCAATCTCCATGGCACAGGTACACCCAATAATGATGTTTCCGAAGGCACAGCCATCCAACGCGTCTTTGGTGATAAGCCACCATTATTGAGTTCAACCAAAGCTTACACAGGTCATACCCTAGGAGCCGGTGCGGGCATTGAGGCGGTGATCAGCATCCTTGCCCTACAGCACGATCTGGTATTCCCCAATCTCCGTCATCAGACACAGATGAAGGAACT
>JAOQAO010000057.1 GCA_025963485.1 Bacteroidota bacterium
GACTGACTCATTCTTTGTGCAACTGAGCCCCTCGATCACTTCGGGTACCAATTTTAGTTTTGAAGTGGTGATCAATAACGGACTCTATACATATATCGATACGATCACAAAGAAATACATCAGCGGAGATACGATCTATTATAATGATTGCAATGCGATGACGGACTTTACCTCTCCCACTTGGAGCGCCACGACAACGAGCTATACATCACCTGCCGGTTCTATCACCGATAGCCGGACTGGCAACTATCGCGACAACACCGATACGAAAGTGGCACTCACAAATGCTATTGACCTGAGTGCCGCCACATCAGCTACATTACTCTTCCAGGCCAAATGGGCTATAGAAAAAGACTATGACTATGTACTCGCGGAAGCATCTGCGGACAGTGGCGCCACCTGGAATGCGCTCTGTGGCCTTTACACCAATGTGGGCACTAATCAGGGTAATAGTACGCAGAGCCTCTTCGACGGATACCAGAATAGCTGGGTACAGGAGGTCATGGACCTGAGCGACTATACGGGCAAGAAAATGAACCTGCGTTTTCACCTCGTGAGTGACCAGTTTCAAAACTATGATGGCTTCTACTTCGATGACCTCACCGTGCTTGGCACGATAGACAGCAGCCTGATCAATACTTCTGTCAGGGATGTAAGTGGTGCTTATGACTGGCAGGTATATCCGAATCCAGCCGTAGATAAGATCGTTATCCGTCCTTCAGGCCTTAACGGGGAAGAACTGACTATCTACAATGCGATAGGAGGAGAGGTGAAAAAAGCCCACGTCACAAACAATGAGGTCGATCTCACAGGACTCGCACCGGGTGCATATTCTCTGATGATCCGTAAAAAGGAATACGCCGGCAGTGTCAGGAAACTGATACTCGTGAAGTAGTATCATTTACCTTTCGCTTGCTTTTTCTTATACTCAGCTATAGGACCGAATGGCCCATACTTATGCTGCGCTTCGCTAAATGTATCTGTATAAGGGCCGAAAGGATGATCCACAGGTTTACCGGATATTTTTGGCCAGTCTTTACTAAGGTCTTTTGTTGGCCGGGGTTGTGAATTGATATAGGCTGCTACATCCCATGCCTCTTCATCCGTCAGCTGTGGTGCATCATAGCTGGTACCGAAAGGCATGTTGGATTTCACATAACCCGCTATGCGGGAAAGACGGAATAGCCCTGCCCCATTATTATAACTATGAGCTCCCCATAAGGGAGGATATTGATACGACTTGCCATCTGCGTTGAGTACCCCCTCTCCGTTCTCTTTATGGCAGCTTTGGCATTTCTGCGTGTAGATCACTTTGCCAGCTGTAGGATCAGCAGCCCTGTTTATATATGCCACATCTGTGATGCCCACACCTTTCACTTTTTTGCCCTTTGGTATATCCTGCCCCAGCCAAAGTATATATGCCCTGATCGCCTGCATCTCACTACTCCCCGTGTCCAGTGCACTGCCATTCAGGCTTCGCTCCAGGCAGTCGTTTACACGTTTATATATGCTTTCGACAGAGCCGGACCTCTCACGAAACTTAGGATAGGTGGATGCCACGGCACTGTAGTTATTACCCCATAGTTTGGTGCCGGCTTCGAGGTGGCAGTTCTGGCAGTTCATACCATTGCTGATCTGCATGACGCTTCCTTTGGGTCCGAGATAGGCAGAAGTATTTATGATAAGCTCACGTCCGTATTTTATCTGCCTGCTATCCGCAGAGCCATCCAGCGCTTTGATGTCAGGTGCATACCATATCAATGTATCTTGTAAAAGCAGTTTGTTAATACCAGGTGGTGCCTTCGTATCATCGGGAAAGAATGCGATCACTGCCCTGACAAAAAACAAGGTAGCTATGCAAATCGACAGCAGGAGCAATATAAACCGCCCATCGATCTTGTGATTGTTTTTCTCCATGATATGAAATTGCTATGGACGTTATTCTCAGAATAACTTCGGCGTATCCTTTCTCGTGCCTATCATAGCGCGGTGGTATCCATAAGCTGATTTGTGTCCGCCCATCATCCCTTCAGTATGTTTGTCCATATACTTGTCTGCAGTCTTCAGGTCTCCGACGAAGAGATTGAGGAAAGCCAGATTGTTGTACAACATGTTCTTGATATCATCGTTGAGCCGCTCTGTATTTTTGACCAATGCCTCATCGTATATTTTCTTAGCAGCCTCCAGGCGTTTGGTAAAATCCTCATAAGTACCTACCCCCTTGCGCAGGTCTTCCGCTCCGGATGATACATAGGAAAGCGCAGTATCGAGATCAGCGAAAGTGGCATCACCCTTTTTTACCTTCACTTTCCCCATCGGTATCTGGCTGGCAAAGGCGATGGTACCATAGGCGTTCCTGAGTATTTTCTCGACTGTATCAAATACCTGATTGGCGAGGATCGCCTCTTCATATTTACGCACCTGTGTACCATTATCCCACATGAACTTAGCTATCTGCTTACCGTTTTCAAATCCTACTTCGGTACCGAGCCTTGGATCAGTTTTATAGTTGTCCGGCATGCCCGGCGAACCATAATCTTTGTAGATAGCATTTACAAAGTAGTACCTGTGGATGACTGCCTGGAAATACTTCTTGGCCGGGATGATCGGCATGGTGCCGAGCACCTTTCCTTGTTTGTCCTTGGCGATCAGTGTAGCAGGCATAGTGTAGTCGAGCAGCATCACGAAGTCCGTATTCCAGTCCGAGAAATCGAGTTTGCCCAGGTGATTGCTGATATCATTGCTCTTCCGGAATGTGCTGTCCTCCACCTGCAGTCCCGGCATCTCTACTTCAAATGTATAATCTGCCTGATCCGTATTGAGATATTTGGCGTCGAGTGACAGCATTGGTATTTTGATAGACTTGCACACGCGGTTGGTGCCCACTTGTACGGCTCCGTCGCAGAAATGATATTGTGTGCCAAGGCCCGCATCATTATAGTTCAGCTTATAGTTGATATTGGTCCGGTAGGTAGATCCGGCTGGCAGCGGATGCACCGGTGGCATTTTGAATTTAAGGATTATAAATTCATAACCTGCCTTTTGTGCGAAGCCGGCTGTACATAGCAGCAGTATGATTGCGGTAAGGAGTTTTTTCATTTGAAGGGTTTTAGTAGTGGTGAAACTAAGCTTATTAATATGGTTTTCCATAAGGAGGCTGCTGTTAACAAAAAGGCTATTTATCAGATACGCTATATTTGTTTAAAATATTTAAGCTGGCTGCCAGAGGTGGAAAAGGAGGGGCCATCCTTGAGCCTCCAATTTTGGAGTCAAACGAATAATAAGTTTTATCTTTGTCACTATGAGTAAACACTACCCAAGCTTAGCGGGAAGTATTATTTGACTTGGTAATTAACGAGCTACAGGGAGTATCCTCGATTTATACAATCTCAATGAAAGAAAATATCGTAATTCTCTTATTTCTTATCTGTAGCTTCAATATATCTTCATTAAAAGCCCAGCGCGTCATAGATTTCAGCCCCTTGCGTCAGTTGAAAACTATAAAGGCAAAACAATTTCCGATAGAAGAATTAAAGTCAAATGGCTTAAGCATAGTTGTGTTTTATTCACCGCTGTGCCCTATCTGCCAGAACTATACTAAAACACTAAAAGACATTCATGCAAAATATAAAGACATTCCGATATACCTGATATATCCATCGTTTACAACGAGTGAGATCAAACGTTTTGAAACTAAATATGATATACCCTTCACATCTGCTCAGGATCAGCGAAATATTGCAGTAAAACTATTTTCAGCTACTGTGACGCCCCAATGCTTTCTGATGAATAATAAAGGGGAAATACTTTATTCGGGCAAAATAGATAACTGGTATGAGGATATAGGAAAGCGCAGGACTATCATCACGGAAAACTATCTGGTAAATGCTATCGAATCTTACAGGTTGAATAAACCGATTATTATCCCGAGCACTCAACCTGTAGGATGCTTTATAAACTGAGAAATATTTTTAAAAGCGGATTAATATTCTGCTTTTTGATTCCACCTTCCACGCATGTTCTGGGCCAGGGCAAATCTATCGGGAAAGATATAAGTCAAATTATTTATAATAAATGTACGCCCTGTCATCAAAAAGGTGAAGCCGGGCCGATGCTACTGGAAAGCTGGAAACAGATAAAGGGACAATCAAAACTTATAAAATATGTGGTCGATAAAGGTATCATGCCCCCATGGAAGCCTGATACAGCATATTCTCGTCTGAAAAATGAAAGGCTGCTGTCTGAAAGCGAACGAAAAGCTATCGCAGATTGGATAGTGGGTAATGGAAGCGAGGATTTTGCACCAGCAAGTACCTCTTTGGGAAAACCCAAAACGACTAAAAATGAGCTGACAATCTCAAGTCCTTATTTTGATGTGCCGAGCCTCAAAAAAGATACACTTATGTATGTCAAAGTTCTTTATCACCTTGAGAAAGATATTTATGCAAAATCGCTGATGACACTTCCTGAGAATCCACAAAAGGTGCATCATATCAACTCGACTTTCTTAAAATATCCAACAAATAATTCCGGCGCGTTCTTTGTTTTTGATGTCAATGAAAGTGGTAAATCCGGGAGAGACACTTTTTACAAATCGGACCTGATATGTGCTGATAATTGGGTACCCGGCGCTTTAATGAAAACGTTGCCGGCTGATATAGGGTATAAACTACCTTCCGATGGTGTGCTCGTCTTTGAGTGCCACTATCCTCCTTCGCCAAAACCATTCCGGGACAGGATTAAGATAACTATATCAGATATCGTAGATACCGTGTATAGGTTGGTTCAACACAGCACAATTGGTAGCTATGGCCAGAGCGGAGATCCGTATCCTCCCCTCATCATACCGCCTGATTCGACACCTTATTTCATGTGTACTTCCATCGCTAAAGACGACCTGACGCTTCTGAATTTTAATCCGCACATGCATTATTTGGGAAAATATTTCGAAGCTTTCATCGTGCATACAAACGGTGATACGACCCATCTGGTTAGAATTAAAGATTGGGATTTTTTCTGGCAGGAATATTATGTACCATTGCATCCTATTAAAATCGAAAAAGGGGCAAAGACAGTGGTTTTGTGCCGTTTCGATAATACAGCAGCCAATCCCAGAAATCCTCATTTGCCTCCGCAATTTGTAAAACAAGGATTGAAATCTTCTGACGAAATGATAAATTTAAATCTGGATGTGGTTGACTACCGTAACGGAGACGAATTGATGAATTACTGACCATTATGCTTTGGAGCTTGCATCAGCTGAAGATTTCTTTGAGCCATGATAAAGTCAGGAGATATCTTCAACGATTCTTCAAATGCTGATCTGGCTTGTTCCATTTCCTTCATATCCAGTAGGGCCAACCCCCTTAAATTTAAGCAAGCAGCTTTGATGCTTACCCATTGGGAATGGTTCTCCTCCACTTTTATTTCCACCTGGTCTTTATCAGCGGTCGGCAGGTTCAGACAGTCTGCAATAGTTTTCAGGCACTCCGCCTGTCTGAAGAGCTCATATTCCATATTGGCAGCGAGATATTTGTAGTAAGGCTGCCTGGTACGATAAAATAACTCAGTATATAACAAGAGCGCATCATCATACTGCATGTTGATCTGCATACAGGTAGCCTGTATCTTTAAAATGTCAATATCATTCGGGGCTAATTCAATATATCTCCGGCAAGCGAACAAGGCCGAATTGTAATTTTCTACAACAAAATACAGCTGACTCAGCTTTTTCAATGATTCTGTATCCTGAGGATAAATACTTAGTATACCGATGAGGCCATTGATCATGGCAGATGTATCCTGAAAAGTGACAGCTGTGGTGTAAAAAGACTTAAACTTATTATATTCTAGTGCCTTATATTTACTATCTGCCTTTTTTTGCGAAAAAAGCTGCAATGAAAAGACAAAAATCAGGCAATACGATAATAAGGGCTTTATCATTTTTTATTTCAGGTATGCGGTTAATTGGAATAGTTATTACTTGCTTTGTTCTATCTGCTCAAAAACTTTGCGCCCAGCTTTCTTATTATCAGGATATAGAACCCATTATTCAGGCTAAGTGTTTCCCGTGCCATGCACCTGATAATGCGGCACCAATAGATCTAAGCACTAAAGCTAAAGTAATTCGTCAGGCGAATATAATCAAATATGTAATCCGCACTGGCTATATGCCGCCCTGGCCGGCAGATCCGCACTTCAGTTCATTTGCCAATGAAAAGATGCTCACAGATTTGGAAAAGGGAAAACTACTCGCATGGATAGATCAAAAAGACAAAAGCGATAAAAAGAGTAATACAGGACGAATCGCAAGGGCCTCGGAAAATACAACGAATGAGCCGTTTCTGGGCGTTGAGATGAAAGAGAAATATCTGATCGATGGAAATGGGAAAGACAATATTGCCCAGTTTCTGATTCCTATAAAGTTGGATAAAGACTCTATGGTCAGGAAAATTGAATTTATCCCCGGGAATAGAAAAGCAATACACCACGCGAACTTCCTCATCTTTGGCGACTCCATGGTAGACAAGTCCCGTTTGAAATACTATACACAGGTTCAACCCTTGTTAGAGACTGACATCCCGTTTATCGATCCAATCCCCGCCAAAGACCTTTTATACTATGGTGGTTGGCTTCCCGGCACTGATGCGCTCACATTTCCTCCTGGTTTTGGCTTTATACTACCTAAGTCTGCATATATACTACTCACGATACATTATGCACCGACCTCGATAGATGCCAACGACCAATCGCGGCTGAAATTCTATTTTGCCAGGGATACAGTCAGAAGAATCCTGGAGACAATAACCTTCGGTTCTGCCGGAAAGGTAGCCGCCACCTATCCTCCCTTATTAATTCCCCCTGACAGCATTATGTCATTTGAGATCAGGCATACCTTTGTTAAGGACTTTTCCCTGATATATATCAACCCTCACATGCACCTGCTGGGAAGAAATTTTGAAGCAATTTTAATATTCCCTAACAACGATACCATACCTCTGATCAAGATCAATAACTGGGGTTTTCGCTGGCAATACTTCTATCAACTCAGGAAGGTATTGAAAGTACCGCTTGGGGCTCAGATCATCATAAAGGCCAAATACGACAATACATCCAACAACCCTTTCAACCCATACCATCCTCCGCGATTGATCAAAGAAGGTGTAATGACTAATAACGAAATGATGAGCCTGATCTTTGTGGGAGCCTTTTATAAAGACGGGGATGAAAATATTAAAATACCATGAGACAAGTAGTAACACTCTTATTGCTAATAGTGGCTCCTTTGTCTTCCATTCACGGACAGGAATTAACCTATTATAATAGTATCAAACATCTCTTCAGCAAAAACTGTGTGCCTTGTCATCGCAACGATGGCATTGGCCCCTTTTCTCTTGATGATTACAAACAAATAAAACAAAATAGGGGCGTGATCTTATCGGTTTTAAATGCAGGCTATATGCCACCATGGAAACCGGATCCATCCTATTCACACTTTTTGAATGAAAGAATACTTACAGATTCTGACAAGCAAAAAATAACAGGTTGGATAAGAAACGGGTGTAAAATTGGCTCAAAAGAAGACGATGACTTAATCAGGGAGGCAGCATTGCCCCAGAGCCCCAAAGCTGACCTGGTGCTTAAGCTCCCTTTTCCGGTATACATTCAGGCCAGCAACAGGGATTCAAACGCATTTATAGAAATGCCCTATGAGCTGCCCAATGATACATTTATCTCTTACTATGAATTTGTTTCTTCCTACAAATCCGGTATCCACCATGTCATGATATATATACAGGACGCGGAGGAGAGGCATGAGGAGACTAATTTTGGACATGATTCCGATGATAAATTTGATGGCAACTTCTGGGATGGAAAAGCATTTCATTACCGGGCATTTTCTTCCAGATTTTTGTGCTTCGCGGGAGGATGGATCCCTGGCCAGCTCGGGATCACTATGCCAAAGAGTATGGGATTCCGATTGCCACGAAAAGGGATACTTGTATATCAGATACACTATGGTCCTTCTGCAGTAGCTATTAAAAGTGACTTTGAATTGAGGCTAACCTTTTCTAAAGAAAAGATCGAGAGGATAGCCAGAGCTGTGAAATTCGGAAGTCAGGGTGGGATTGTCGAGCCTTACCCGCCTCTTTTAGTGCCGCCGGATACGGTGATGAGATTTACATTGAATACGATATTCCCGGATTCATATTCTATCATAGCAATGTCGCCTCATATGCATCTGTTGGGCAGGTCATTCAGAGTGTGGCTCATAGATCCCCGGGGAGATACTACTAAGCTTATTAATATCAAAGACTGGGATTTCAATTGGCAGGGATATTATTATCCCCCGCATCTGATCAAGGTAGAAAAAGGATCCATGCTCCAGGCTGAAGTGATATTGGACAATACGCAGAATAATATTAAAAACCCTAACCATCCACCCCGATTCGTGAAATATGGCAATAATACAAGTGATGAAATGATTCAATTCTCCATATATGTAGTTCCATATAAAAAAGGAGATGAGGAACTCTCTGTAAAAGAAAATTAGTTACTCCCCAAACAACTCTTTTATCTTATTGAAGTCAATTGATTCAAGGGATTTGATCAATAGGTCTGTATTCGCAGCATCCCGCAATTTAGCAGATATAGTAGTAGCACCGACCAATACTATTATCTCCTTGGTCCTGGCCATTGTATTGTCTTTGACCATTGCCCTGTATCCTTTGATTTTGATCGGCTTTATGACCTCAGCAGGTGAATTTTGCGGTCCCTGACCGGGCATACTGGAGTGTACCATTGTCACAGCCTGCATTGCCATGGCACTGTTATTAATTGTGAGGGTCAATAAAGGCAGGTTACCCAGAAATGCAGGATCAGTTATACTTACAGCTGTTTCTTTCACGTATACACTAGGATCAGCCGGGTCAAATTTGACTGAATCGTTTATAAGCTTAGCGCCCAAATGCGGATTTTTGCCAGGCAGGTAGTATTCCTGTTCGACGTCTATTTCTCCATCCACAAATCCCGATTTGGACTTCGTGTCCACAAGTGTATCCTTTTCGAAGTCGCCGCATTTTTTAGGAAATATTTTTCCTACTTGCTGCCCGATGCCTAAAATTATAGTGTTATTTATCTTTCTGGAGGTAGGATAGGCACTCAGGAAGTCCGACCTCTTGACATCAGCATTGAGCTTTTTCTCCAGTGTATCGAGTATAGATAGATATTTTTGAGAAAAGGACGATTGTGACAATAGGACCAACGCTATAACAAGGAGGTATTTATGATTCATCAAAGAATACTTTAAGATTTAATTAGAGTTTCTGGATAAAGGCCAATCTGTAAAATGCAGGCCTGATGTCCACAGCAGTGCCACTGCCTGTAGTGCCGGTGGTAAAGGTATGTGTATGGCCGCTGCCACTGATAGTACCGGCAGGCGTATAAGACGCATTGGCCACTGTGACCGAACCTGCAGGTGTGTAGCTGGCTCCTGTCACTGATATCGTTCCTGCCGGTGTATAGCTGGCTCCTGTCACAGATATAGTACCCGTAGCGGTGACGGTGTGATTATGACTTGCATTCGCACTCATAGCACCACTGTTCCTCACCTGTATCCAGTGCCGGTGGTTATATACAGTATGAGAATGGCTTTGATTGGAGTTCATCGCTCCACCAGTACGGACTTGTATAAAATGCCTATGTGTAGGAATATAAGATGTATAACCGTGAGTATGACCATAGCTGCCATTTGTACCGTGGTAGTTACTGGAATAGCCGCCATTGGTTCCATACTCTCTGCCCCAGCCAGAACCATTACTTGCTTCTTGTTCTGAATGATTATGGCCTGATTCTCCACCAGTAGTGGAGCCTATAGTAGTGCCGCTGGTAGACCATCCATAAATGCCATATTGCCCGTCTGAATATATGCTCTGGGTTCCATCTCCATAAGGAGCTGCCACACTTGCACTGTTATCATTATTCCAATACCCTCCCCAGTTGTGTGTATGGTCTATATTAGTAGATGTGGTACCCAGGCCTCCCCCCGTACTCATGGACCAATATCCTACGCCATCTGTATATATACTGCTATTGCCATCTCCATAGGGAGATCCACCGAGATTGGATTGGTCACTATTCCATGTGCCGCCCCAGCTATGTGTATGGTCTGTATTGGTACTGGAGGTGGTAGCTGATGTGCCGTTAAAAGTGGCTGAAGGAGTAACAGTAGCAGCAGTTCCATTAAAAGTAGCCGATGGAGTGATAGTCGCCGCAGTGCCGGCGAAGCTGCCAGTATGAGAAATAGTAGCATTCGTTCCCGTGAAAGTAAGCGCAGGCGTAGAGACATCCGTAGTACCTGTATGGAAGTGAGCGGGAAGCTCAGCGACCGAGATAGTGTGCGAACTATTACCACCCGTTACATTGATATCAGTAGCTGTATAAGCGCTGACTCCCACACTCAGAATAAATTTGTCGAGCAGATTAGGAGTGCCTGCTGTACCATCGCAGAGCGCCCATCCGCTTGGAATAGAAGCCTTAGTACCGCTCCATAAAACTATCGCTCCAGCCGGTACGGCATCATTGACTTTAGCCAATGCACTCCAGCTGCCCGCAGTACTTGCTGTATTTACTTCTATGGTAGATGTGGCTGTATTATACCTGATGGATCCTGCTGTATGCGAGTTAGGCGGTACAGGTGCGGTCTGGTCAGCGAGCCTGACCCATCCGTTTACGTCCAGCTTTTGCCCAGGGGTCGCAGTACCTACACCCACATTCTGGCTATGTACCTGCAATGCTAAAAAAGTAGCCGCAATGAGTGTTAAATAGATCTTTTGCATAATATATGAGCTTAATAACCCGGTTAATAGGCCTCAATTATAACCTAATTATAGGACAAGGAGAAGCTTTTAGGGTTATACTTTCAGGCTTTTGAATAACTATGACATTTCTTCAAGTTAAGGTTATCAATCGTTAATAATCCGGTATGAAAGAGTCACCAGCATAATATTCCTGTGGCTGTTACCGTCCATTTTATGGGCAAGACGTCAATAATGGCCTGGGGTGTAAACCGCCTCAAAGGCGTTGGTTTGAGCGCTTTTTTAATGTATATTTATAAAAGGCATTGCTTTTATATGATTATCGGTTTAGTTGCTTATTTCCCAAATTGATTAACCCCCAGACTTTATGAAAAAATGTACCCTCTTATTTATTGCCGCCTTATCATATGCTATAAGCTATGGCCAGAATGTGGGCATAGGTGAAACAGCTCCTGCCAATAAACTATCCGTCAAAGGTGGCCTCAGTATCGGGGCAGGCTATTCGACCACCACAGCCCCCACCAATGGAGCCATCATACAAGGGCAGGTGGGTATTAGTACCACTGCAGTAGACGGCAGTGCAGCCCTCGACATGACCAATGCAGCAAAGGGAGTATCCTTTCCGAATGTAAATCTGACCAGCGCTTCCGATGCTGTCACGATAGCTTCACCAAAGACCGGGCTCGTAGTATATCATACTGCCATCAGCGGATTTGGCACTGCCGGTTTATATATCAATAAGGGGACGAGCGGCGCACCCAACTGGACCAGGATCGCAGATGCCGGTACTGTCACGTCGAGCATAGCGACACTATCCAATACAAGTGGCGGCGGGCTCAATACATTCTCATACAACGGATCATCCGCGACTCAGGTAGGCATCGCCACAGGTGGTGTGACAGGCGGCATGATAGCCACAGGGACCGTGACCGGCAGCAACATCGGCTCCGCTACGATCACCTCTGGCAATATGGCTGCTAACTCCGTGGATGCCACCACGATGATATTCAATACCCTGCCTATCAACCGTGGCGGCACCGGGCAAACAACCCAGCAGGCTGCGATCAATGCACTGACAGGAACACAGTCCAGCGGCAAGTTTCTGAGAAGCGATGGAACGAATGCAACTCTCGCGACCATCACAGCAGCAGACCTGCCACCTGGCAGCGGCAACTATGTCCAGATCAATCCCGGCTCTCAGCAGAGTGGCAGTTATAATGTAAGTGGCAATGGCGTGCACGGAGGGACTATCACCGCTGGCAATGCAGTGATGGGTTCAGGTATAACAGGGGGATACTATCAGGACGGCACCAACGGCGCCTACAGGTCCATCGTCAGCTCGGCCACAGACAATGGCTATTATTTTCAAACAAATGGCGGCGCTACCACCACTATGTGGGTAGGGCTGGGCGGATCCAACAATGGTCGGGTAGCTATCGGCAATACTTCCCCTCCGGAGATCCTCAGTGTGACTCAGCCCATCAGTGGCTGGCAAAGCAGATTTAATAACTCCAGCGGTACCGGGGCAGATGTATATCTGTCGCATGGTGGCGGGTACGGTATGCACATCAGGGGCTGGACAGCCAGCGATGGCGTATATGCATTACAGTTATATAATAATACGACCGAGATCGCTTCCTTTTGGGAGAGCGGCAGGACTGTATTGGGCAATGTCGGTAACGTCGGTATAGGAGTGACTGCCCCGGCATATAAGTTAGAAATCGCTAATGGTGCTTCATTTGGTTACGGTGAAGGTACTGACGGAAGCTACAAATCGAGGACTGAAACAAGGAACGATGCAGGTCAACAGGGCGCGCAGTCGGGATTTTTCCAGACATCTGCTCCCTCTCCATCTGCCGACTGGCCTAAGGGAGGTGCGAGCTATTCTGCTGGTTTTGACGGTAGCGGCAATGCGACCAGCTGGTACCACCTGATCGATGTAAGGCACAGCAATAATGCCAACAACTTCGCCATGCAGTTTGCAGGCAGCTTCTTTGATCCAAATGTATATTTCAGGAAGACTAACAACTCGGCCTCTACATCCTGGACGCAGATCCCGGGTGTACTGGCTAGTGGTGATGTCTTAGTAAGTGATCCTGGAGTATCCACACCATCTGTAGTCGCAGGAGCATTCAACATATCCAGCGTATCCTATCTCAATACGGGAGGAACAGATTCGCGGTATCAGATCAATTTTACCAACGCACTACCTAATGCCAACTATTTTGTTGGTTTCCATACAGTAGATAATGTAAGCAGCGGATCAAATTGGAATGCCGACAATGATTTGGTATGGACGGTAATCTCCACTACTACGACCTCGTTTCAGATAGCTCACCGCGAGTTATCCAGTGGCACACAAAGTATTACCCTCAGGTTCCGCATCCTGCAGTAAACTGCTTGAATAAAGGGGAAATAAAAACGGGACAAACTCCTGAAGAATTTGTCCCGTCGGTGGAGCAGGTGGGAGTTGAACCCACGTCCGGACAAGTGATAGATAAACTTTCTACATGCGTAGTTTCTTATTGTTTTTCGTGATTCAGCAGGATAAGAGACCCTCCAACTGACTCCTTACATCTGTCGTTCATACAGGGTGCAGTAGATGAAGCTGCATTCCGTACGTTACCAGGTTTTGAGTGCTAGCACGCTGTATATGGTACCTCAAGCGCGGAGCACATGGTGGTTAATCAGTATATGATTAAGCAGCCATAGCAAGAGTATTCTCGCCAAATAAAAGTGTTCGTATCATGGATTAAAGAGGTACAATACACCCTCTGCACGCTGGTTTACCTCTCAGGCTTCCCGTCAATACCCGGCTGCCCCTTTTGTTTGAGTTGATCAGGCGATCAGAAAACTGTGATCAGTAATACAGGTTACAAAGATAACAAATATTGAGCCATGGACATTTATAAAGGCTTTATCTGCCATTATTGCATGTATTTGATCCTCGTCTAGGGTCTATTCCACTTCCTCCTCCATCGGCTTCTTAGCGCCGCTTATTTTGTAGAGTATCGCACCGAGTACCGCACCACTCAGCAGCCCGCCTACATGCGCTGCATTGTCTATGCCACCGGTGAGCCCCCATACGAGATTGATACCGACGTAAACGCCGATCATAGTGAGCAGCGTATTCTTTGATTCTTTCGGGAATGCATTGATCAGCGCGAGTCCTAGTATCGCACCATACACGCCAAATATCGCACCTGATGCACCCACGCTGACCGTATCCACATGCCACCATATACTCGCCAGGCTGGCGCAGAGGCCAGAGAGGATATACAGGATCAGATAGTTTCTCCGTCCCAGGAATGGCTCTATAAAGATCGCCGCAAAGACCAGCCCGACAGCATTTAAGATCAGGTGCATGATCCCTGCATGGACAAATATATTCGTAAAGAGCCGCCACCATTCGCCCTTCAGTACCAGGCTGCGCTCATTGCCTCCCCATTGCAGCAGTTCGTTTGCATTGGGTGAGATGAAATCTATCCCCGAGAAGACCATCACGAGGAACGCAATGATATTTATATCCAGGATGATCGAAGTCATGAAGTGGTCACCCTGTGGAATGAGGAACCGGATCATATCTACCCACACGCCATCCTCCTCATTCGGGTCTTCCGTTCCTGAGCTGGTGAGTGCAGGCCATAGCAGCGCGAATAGCATCACTGCAAACCCGAGCCCCAATGAAATGAATATCCATCCAAAGGAGTTGCCCGTTCTCTTTTCGTACGGTTCATCCTGCGGCTCCAGTATGATGTAGCTGTCGTCCGTCTTTTGGTTGGTCGCGGTCGCCACACCCTTGAGGAAGAATGTCCGGTCTGTAGATTCATCCATCCGACGCAAGTGATCAAGGGTCTGGAGGTTCTTATTATTGAGGTCCTTTGCACTTTCTTCGTAGAAGGTTTTATAGAGCTGGTCTTTCTCCGGCACATTCAGCCTGTTGCTGATCGTGTTTTTGTACTTGAGGGCATACCAGTATTTGTGCGTCGGCGGCAGGACGGTATCTTTCTCATACTCTGACATGATAGGGACAGCAAAGTAGATGCTCATATCAAAGTGCTCATCATACCTGCCACTCGTCCGGAAGTCAACATACACCCCGGTATTCTCTTTCCGGGTGGTGAACTGCTTTATCTTGTAGTATGATGATCT
Source organism: Bacteroidota bacterium (assembly GCA_025963485.1). Lineage (GTDB taxonomy): Bacteria > Bacteroidota > Bacteroidia > Chitinophagales > LD1 > UBA1941. Next base: position 14,970 of record JAOQAO010000057.1, read on the forward strand.
TGGCACACTGTCTATCTGGTAGATATTGTCTATCGTTTGCAGTTTGCCCATAGAGGTGACGAGATAATCCTGGGCATTGTATATGGCAGCGCCTATTGCCATTACTGGTATTGCCAGCATCAGGATCTTCACATTGTCGTTCTTGAAATGCATTATCCTGAACTTTGGCCGCAGCCATATCAGCACAGCGATCGCAGGTATGCTAAAGGATATCCAGAACTCCCATATCTCCTTATTGATATGCAGCACCGGGTACCTGACTGTCAGCGCCCAGCGTGCTAGCACAACGCCAATGAGGCTCATTACAGCGATCACGATAAAGGCCGGCAGTATATGCCTCAGTTTGGTCAGGTAGTTCTTCATAGAGATGTATATGGCCCAAATATGCTGATTTTCCCCGCTATCATCACGTCTATGCTCTTCATAGCCGATCTATCCCCTCATTTTCAAATCTTCAAATTGCCACATTCTCAAATTATTCCCGTTCTTTGCGCCCCCAATGGCCAAAGTAGTCACACCATATCAGGACCAGGACCGTAGCAAGAAGCAGCAGGTAGAGCAGATGTTTGACAATATCGCGCCTACCTACGACTTTCTCAATCACTTCCTTTCTGCCGGTATCGACCGTACATGGAGGCGGAAGGCCGTCGATTCCATAGCCACTATCCAGCCCAAAGTGATCCTCGACCTGGCTACAGGCACAGGAGATTTCGCCGTAGAGGCGCTTCGCTTAAAGCCCACTCAGGTCATAGGCGGTGATATATCGGACCTCATGATGGCCGTAGGCCGCGAGAAGGCTAAAAAGCTCAATGCCGCAGATGTCCTCTCATTCCAGCGCGTCGACTCCGAGAATATGCCCTTTGAGGACAATAAGTTTGACGCTATCACCGTTGGATTTGGCGTGAGGAACTTCGAAAATCTGGAGACCGGGCTCCGCGAGATGCACCGCGTACTGCGTCCTGGCGGCAGGGTAGCGATCCTCGAGGTATCCCAGCCCAAGACATTCCCGATGAAACAGTTGTACTATATCTATTTTCACTTTATATTGCCTATGGTAGGCAGGCTGTTTTCGAAAGACATCCGGGCCTATACCTACCTGCCTGAGTCCGTGAGTGTTTTCCCGGAGGGTAGTGACTTCGTAGCTATTTTAAATAAGGTTGGTTTCCGCTCCGTGCAGTTCCGGCCCCTGACCTTTGGTATATGCGCTTTCTACACATGCGAAAAGTAATCTTCATCACCATCGCCCTCATCGGGATGTGCGTCCGCTCGCAGGCTCAGGAGAGCCCGTCGCCGCTACCGGCGGATAGATGCGTGATGTGTCGCACCACACCGACACAGACAGCTGCGCTCCTGGCGCAGATGGCCAATGTCGGCATCTTTGACGGCAATGTAGACCGCCATGGCCGCTATCATCCGCCGCATAAGGCCGACTATTGGTCCAAGATCCGCAACTTCTACAAACCCAACGGCGACGAAGCAGGCGACCGGGAAGGATTCAACGTGCACGAGCTCGGCCGCAAGCAGATATACTTCGGCATCTCGCTCGGTGTCAACGCAGCCAACTACCGTATCGTACACAAACCTTTCAACGGCGTCGACACCATCAAGAGCATGCGCCCCGCCCTCGGTCCCGGCTTCAACCTCGGTATCATAGCCAACTGGCAGTTTCACCGCTATTTTGACCTCAGGCTCATACCTGCGCTGTCATTCTCAGATAAGTCTATCAAGTATACTACTGTGCTGCGCAAAAGCCCCGACGTCAAGCAGACCATCAGCTCCATCTATCTCTCGTTCCCACTGCAGCTGCGCTTCAAGAGCGACCCGATCAAGAACACCCGCATCTACGTCATCGCCGGCGCCCGGTACGACTATGATCTCGCGTCTAACTCCAACACCCGGGCCCAGACCTTGCTCAAAGTCAGCAAGCACGACGTGTCGGTAGACTATGGCATGGGCGTTATGATCTACTTCCCGTACTTCATCATGAGCCCCGAGTTCAAGGTCAGCCAGGGCGTGATCAACGTCAACTCCCCGACCAACGGCTATATCTACAGCCGCGTCATCGAGAAGCTATACTCCCGCACCTACACTTTTACGCTCAATCTGGAAGGGTAAGCCGCAGACTAAAACCCTGACTTTCACCGACCGGCCTACGCCACACACAGGTACTGTCTATCTGTTTCCCGCTTCTTAACAGCCTGTGATTAACTTTTGAAAAGTCCCTTCGCTTCCAGCCGTATTATTGCCTTAGTTCTTTGCAAATATTGTCTTGGTTTCTTACCACGTAAGAATAATAAAAGGAACCGTGTTCAATTCACGGGCTGTTGCGCAACTGTAATTCCTACTCCGGTCGGATCAGCCAGATACTTACCAATACAATATATGCCAGGCCTTCGCAATAAGAGGTTAATGCATAGCTACAAGCTCCCATCCCGGGATTCCTGTCGTTGTCCGTTACCGTATTGCGCCAAGTTTAAGAAACGGTTAAATCAACGAGAGGATCAATGCAAGAAGAAGTTTTACTCAAAGAAAATAAAGACAGGTTCGTACTCCTGCCTATCAAATACACAGCTCTATGGGAGCACTACAAACGTCATGAGGCCAGCTTCTGGACCGCAGAGGAGATCGATCTGAGCGGAGACCTCCAGCACTGGGCAGCATTGGGCGCGGGCGAGCGACATTTCATCAGTCACATACTTGCATTCTTTGCAGCAAGTGACGGTATAGTAAATGAAAACCTCGCAGTCAACTTCATGAGCGAAGTACAATTGCCTGAGGCTCGCTGCTTCTATGGCTTCCAGATCATGATGGAGAACATACACAGTGAGACCTACGCACTGCTCATCGATACCTATATCAAAAATCCGGAAGAGAAACACAAACTGTTCCACGCCATCGATACTATACCTGCGGTCAAAAGGAAAGCCGAATGGGCATTGCGCTGGATAGAGAACGGCACCTTTGCCGAGCGCCTCGTGGCCTTTGCGGCTGTAGAAGGTATTTTCTTCAGCGGCAGTTTCTGCTCTATTTTCTGGATGAAAAAGCGCGGCCTCATGCCGGGGCTTACTTTCAGCAATGAGCTGATCAGCCGTGATGAGGGTCTGCACTGCGAGTTCGCATGCCTGCTCTATGGTATGCTGGCAAACAAGCTCAGTGAAGAACAAGTACAATCGATCATTCGCGACGCCGTAGAGATAGAGAAGGAGTTCGTCACCGAGGCGCTGCCTGTAGACCTCATCGGTATGAATGCGAAACTGATGCAGCAGTATATAGAGTTCGTCGCAGACCGCTGGCTCAAAGAGCTCGGCTACGCGAAGATATACAACGCGACCAATCCATTTGACTTCATGGAGATGATATCGCTGCAGGGCAAGACCAACTTCTTTGAGAAGCGGGTAGGCGACTATCAAAAAGCAGGTGTAATGAACGGCAAGGAGTCGCAGGTATTTTCCACGGATGCGGATTTTTAAGAATAAGATAAAACAACTCAAATGAGCTACGTAATAAAAAGGAACGGAAAGAAGGAATCAGTCAAATTTGACAAGGTCACGGCGCGTATCGAGAAGCTGAGCTATAGCCTCAGCCCGATGGTCAATGTGATAGAAGTGGCCAAGAAAACTATCGAAGGTATCTACGAAGGCGTACCCACCACAGAGCTGGATAATCTCGCAGCGGAGACTGCCGCATCGCTCACTACTACGCACCCGGATTATGCGATCCTCGCATCGCGCATCGCTGTGAGCAATCTCCATAAGAATACCATCAAGAGCTTCTCCGACACAATGCGCAACCTCTACAACTATGTAGACAGCGCCTCTGGCAAAAAGCTACCGCTCATCGCAGACGATGTGATGCAGATCATGGAGGAGCATGCAGAGCTGCTCGATAGTACCATCATATATGATCGTGATTTTGGCTTTGATTATTTCGGATTCAAGACACTGGAGAAATCATACCTACTCAAAATAGAAGGCAAGATCGTAGAGCGTCCGCAGCATATGTACATGCGCGTCGCCGTCGGCATCCATAAAGCCGACATCGAAAGCGCCATCAAGACATACCATCTGATGAGCGAGCGCTGGTTCACACATGCTACTCCCACATTATTCAATGCTGGTTCGCCAAAGGCGCAGATGAGCTCATGCTTCCTGCTCACAATGAAGGAAGACAGCATCGACGGTATCTACGATACACTCAAGCAAACCGCTAAGATATCCCAGAGCGCAGGCGGTATCGGCCTCGCTATACATAATATCCGCGCCACAGGCAGCTACATCGGCGGCACCAACGGCACGAGCAATGGCATCATTCCGATGCTCCGCGTATTCAACGATACTGCCCGCTATGTAGATCAGGGCGGCGGCAAGCGCAAAGGCGCTTTCGCCGTATACCTCGAACCATGGCATGCAGATGTGTTTGAGTTCCTCGACCTGCGCAAGAATCACGGTAAGGAGGAAATGCGCGCACGTGACCTCTTCTACGCACTCTGGATCTGCGATCTTTTTATGCAGCGCGTAGAGGCAAACGGCGAATGGAGCCTCTTCTGTCCTAATGAAGCACCGGGACTCAGCGATTGCTGGGGCAAAGAATTTGAAACCCTCTACACTAAGTACGAACAGGAAGGCCGTGCCCGCAAGACCATCAAGGCACAGGAGCTATGGTTCGCCATACTGCAATCTCAGATCGAGACCGGTACCCCATATATGCTCTACAAAGATGCCGCCAATGGCAAGAGCAATCAGCAGAATCTCGGCACCATCAAGAGCAGTAATCTCTGTACAGAGATCATGGAGTTCACCAGCCCTGATGAGGTAGCAGTGTGCAATCTCGCCTCTCTCGCACTCCCGCGCTTCGTGATCAATGGCACCTTTGATCATCAGAAGCTCTATGAAGTGACCTATCAGGTCACCAAGAACCTCAATCGCATCATCGACAATAACTACTACCCTGTAGAAGAAGCCCGCAACTCAAACATGCGCCATAGACCTATCGGTATCGGTGTGCAGGGCCTGGCAGATGTATTCATCCTGCTGCGCCTCCCGTTTGAGAGTGACTTTGCGAAGATGCTCAACAAGAACATCTTTGAGACCATCTACTTCGCCGCTATGACAGCCAGCAAAGACCTTGCTATCGAGCAGGGTCCATATGAGACCTTTGCTGGATCGCCGGTGTCTAAGGGAATATTCCAGTACGACATGTGGGGCGCAGAGCCGACTGACCGCTGGGACTGGGCTACGCTGAAGGCTGAAGTCATACAGCATGGCGTCCGCAACTCCCTCCTCGTCGCGCCGATGCCAACTGCCTCTACTTCGCAGATCTTTGGTAATAATGAATGCTTCGAGCCATACACTTCTAATATCTACACCCGCCGCGTACTCAGCGGCGAGTTTGTGATCGTCAATAAGCACCTGCTCAAGGACCTCATCCAGCTCGGCCTCTGGAGCAACGCCATGAAGAACAAGATCATCACAGCTAACGGCTCCATCCAACACATCGACGAGATACCCGCTGAGATCAAGGAACTCTACAAGACAGTCTGGGAGATCAAACAGCGCAACGTCATCGACATGGCCGCTGACCGGGGTGCATACATCTGCCAGTCGCAGTCTATGAACCTCTTCGTCGACAACCCGACAACGTCCAAAATCACCTCTATGCACTTCCACGCATGGCGCAAGTGACTCAAGACAGGCATGTACTACATGAGCACACAGGCAGCAACGCAGGCAGTCCAGTTCACGGTAGAAAAGCAGGGTAGCCAGGAGATCGAACCCGTCATCCCGCACTCCGATGGCGCCACCCAGCAGCACTCCGGCAATAACTTCGACGACATCACCTCAACGCAGATCGACGGACCGGTCTGTACTATGGAGGATGGGTGTATTAGCTGCGGATCGTAGATGTCTGCGAATTTGCGGCTGTTTAGGCCCCTATTATGAAGGTTTTAATGGTCACGCCAAATTATTGAATGTCAACCATAGTGACGTTATATGTATTGAAATTCAATAGTATGTAAGTTATTGATACGTGAAATAATTATAATGTTATAATAACATGTTATGCATAACTGAACGAACCTCCCACCAGAACTATTCCCTCTATAACGTTTGACAAACAACACTTGAAGGAGCATTTGACAAACACTCCTTTCACGACAATTATACCTTACCGATCAAATTTCTTTTACTTTTGATCATCTCTTCACCTATTAAAGCTGCATGAAAAAGTTCTCCGCTCTATTCTTATTCTTTATTCTGTCCACTTTTATTTCCAATTCTTATGCGCAGCTATCCGTACCCAACGGTGACAGCATAGCAGGGGTCGTTCATTTGCAGATAGGCAGTGTGTCGGCGCATGTTGCCCTCATGGCCAGGGGTTGGTATGTAGCCGCAGATGGACATGCGCCAGATGTGATGCACCTCCCGGCCATTGTCCCGGATTACATCGCGCCGAGAAAAGGTTATCCTGACCAGTTTATCCTAGTTTGGACAGATCTTGCCCGGTACAAAATTTACCAATCTTCCATTAATGCCGGCAGCATCCGGACTACAGAGATATTTTCTGATTCTATAGTGGGCTTGGGGATATATGCACCGACATCATACTTTGTGAAGGGTTCTGCCAGCATTTATGCAGATGTAGAGATGAATGGCTACGATTATTTTTGTGTAAAGCGTCCTGGTGCCTCGGCTTGGGTTCTTGATACAGCAGGCATAGGGCGCCGCGCGGTGTGGAAATATGAATTGGATACCGCCGGCAATGTATACGCCAATCCTAATAGTTCAGGATTGTATTATCAATCGGCAAATGGAACTCCCTTTACCAAAGTCACAACGCTTGCAGATACTTATCTCGGCCATATTATTATCAACCGGCACAATAGAATACTCGTGACCGGAGCACATCTATACCTGAGTTACGACGCTGCCGCTTCCTGGGATACTATTTTCACTCAGTACCCCGGCGATATTATACATGAGGATAAATTCGGTAATCTCTATGCGTACGACTTCACCAGATTGTACCGCAGCACGGATACTGGTACCACTTGGGTGAGGATAGATATGGATATTACTGGTCATTCCATGGATACTTTCGTTTCCAAAAAGATTACAGGATTGATTGGCGATTCCGTGCTTTATGCTTCCACTGCCTGGGGTGTTTTCACCAGCTCGGATCAGGGCGATACCTGGCATGCGGATTTAGATGGTGTAGGTTCCTCTCCCGATGGCTATTGGCATTTTGACAACGGTCGGCAGGTAGCAGCTACGCGGCTGGGTTTATTTGCCAAAAATGCAGGTGATCCGACATGGACCAAAACCTTTCCCACAGCTCGGGACGAGTATCTCAGGATGGGAAAGATACAGGGAGATACTGCAGGGAATATCTATACCATGATGAAGTGGCAGGATATACAGATGCCTATAAAAAGCACCGATCAGGGCGCTACCTGGCTCTTTGATACATTGGGCTGGGCAGAGCTGGAGTCTACGATGCAAACCGTCTTTTACAATACATATTTTATTGCGGAAAATGGAACAACCCTTATCGCTACAGAAGGCCCATTCTCTGCCCATACCGGCTACCTGACATATAAACGGCTGGCTGGCGGTACATTCCAGCCAGATACCATCGGCATGACTAATCGTAATTTTATCATATACACATCGGCTTTTTATGGCTATGCTTCTGATCATTCGGGATCGTATTATATGTCTATTGGCCGGTCCCCTGGCACCGATCACTATTTTGTATGGCATCAGCCTGCGGGTGGTGGGCCTTGGGTGCATGATTCCCTGCTGGCTGTCACTGGTCTCTTTGGAGGTATGGAGTTTTCTGTGATGGAGTGTGACCATCAGGGGAGTGTCATAGGCTGCGACCCTCGCGGCAATATCGAGTACAGGTATAATAGCGACTGGCATCAGCTTCCGTATCCCCAATCCGGGTTTTCCTCTTTTGCAGCTGCCAGTGCGGTAGGTGGCGACGGGGATGATGCGTTATTCGCAGGATTTTATTGGTCCAGATTAGAGTATCAGGATAGTAAAGTAGGCGCTGGTGTAGGCTGTACCAGTGACTGGGGTCTCACCTGGCATCGGGTAGCAGGGCTCGACTCAGCCTGTGTCAAGAGTTTCCAGACTTTTGGCGATACCACATATGTGCTCACTTCTGCCGGTCTATACAAGATGACATGCAATGGCACTGTCATTTCCCCCGGAGTACACGACACATATATGGCAGGCCAGTTTCTTAAGGTTTATCCAAACCCGACATCCGGTGAATGTTATGTCTCTTTCACGGAGCCTTTGGGCGAGGAAAGCTATTTGACTGTTCAAGATCTAATGGGGAGAAAGATCAAGACGATACAGTTATGCGACACTATTTCTTCATTTCACACGGACGACATGCCCGCAGGTATATACATCTGTACCGCCATGTCAGGCGGAAAGGCGGTGGGTATGCAGAAGCTGATAGTTGAGAAATAAGTATTCTGAGCTTACCGTCAACTCATGAGCAGTCACTTGAAATAAACCACATTCTTCCGACATCCGAAATCACTTCAGACTCTCCAGCAGCAGCCTGAATCCCTCCGCATTATTAGGCCGCTTCAGCGCATAGACGATATTGTCCTTCTCCCGTTGTGTCAGGTGGAAGCTTAGTGCAGCCTTCTGGCTCATCTCATCTGCGGTGTACTCAAATGCGATCATCTGCACCTTGCCCAGAAGCGCCTCATTGGCATAGCCGAGCTTCTGGTCGATGACAAAATCCTCATTGCTCATCTGGTTACTGAATATCGTACCCAGCGGATTGGTCACCATCGTAAACAAATCCTTTTTCTCCTGGCTCAGGTCGTCGTACTCATGCCGTGCCCCATCGCGTATCTGTATGATCACCACGCCGTCCGTATTCTCATTGATCCAATCCTTAAATGCACCCAACATCCGGAATGTAGGCTCGTGGCCCACATCATCCAGTGCACCGCCGTCGAGGATATACACTTCGGGTTCTGTAGGCATCGCCGAGTTGGGCAGTATCATAGGGAAGGTCGCATTCATCCGTAGTGCGCTGAGCAGTGTCAGGTTCTCTCCATGTTGTTCTTTGAAGAATGGGAGGAAGTCTATCGCATCCACATCGAGGTTGCGATTGGTCGTATACTTGCCCACCGGCCGCATCATAAAGCTCAACGGCTGCGGGCAGATGAAGAAGCGCCGCGCATCGTTGGTGATCTCTGTGTGCATCACCATCACGGGTATGTGTGCGAGGTACTCATCCTGGTAGTAGTCCTTGATGCGCTTCTCCAGCACACTGTCGGTGTTTGCGCTGAGTTTGCGCTCCATCATGTATCCGCGGTCCTTGAAGTAGGCCGAACCATCCATTGAAAATTTATGAAAGGGCAGTAGCAGGTCATTGCTCACTACAGATACGAGTACGGGATTGAGCAGGTCCTTCGTGATGTTGTTGTAGTACTTGCGGTCCGACAGTGTGATCATCGCGCCATGCCTTTTCTGTAGGTACAATTCGCGCAGATACGACGCGCCGAACATACCACCCGACGCACCCGATATCATAAAGGTCTTCTCAAAAAGTTTGCCTCCGAGGAGGCTGTCCGCATGCTGCATTACTATCGTGGCAAAGCCCGCAGCCCGCAGCCCACCACCGCTTACATTGATAAAGACCAACTTCGGTTTTTTGCCCGCGGCCAGTCCGCGCATGTTCTTCTTGCGCCAGTTCTCGAGTATCGTGGCGAAGTGCGCGAGGTCATGCCTGATATTCTTATTGGAAGAAATCTCGCGGAATGTGTCGATGTTATATTTGGCCTTTTTGTCATAGCTGATACCATACGCATGGCTCTGGTAGCCCAGCACATCTACCTTGTAGAGTTCATTGACCACGACGAAGAAGAGCAGGATCGTAGTTGTGGCCCAGCCTCCCGCCCAATACATCAGTACACCGAATAACGACATGACGATAGACAGAAACATAAACACACTGGCCGCACTCGGTATCTGAAAGAACGTATGGTCCATAAAGAAACCGATACTGAGTATGAACAGCAACGTGATGACCTGTGCAAAGAGCGCGTTGGAGTGATGTTGGCGGTATACCAGCTTCAGCGTCTCCGGGTGGTAGTGCTCCAGGGAGCTCACAGTGCGTATGCGCAGGTTGTATGCAATATAAGTGTCCGCATGCCGATCCGTAGGATGTGCGTGATGGCTTTCATCAGAGATGGGCGTGAGCCATTTGAGCTTGCTGTTTTTCTTTTTACGCTCCTCCTCGGCATGCAGAGCGGTGCGATTGGTAAAAGTAAAGTACACCGCAGTGATCAGCAGCACGATCACAAAGCCGATGATAAACCCGATGATACTAAAAGCGATCTTGGCAGGGGAGTAGCTCTGGCTCTCGGTCTGAAAGCGCACAATAGCGAGGAAGTAGCTCGCCAGGAAGATGAACGGTAGCAAGGAGTTATTCAGGAAGTACACCCCCATTGGCCGCTGAAAGCGCGCCATGAAAGTAAACCGGTAACTGTGCAGCATATAGCAGTTCAGGTTCCATGCCACGTAGAAAGCCCCAAAGCCCATACCCACCAGCGTGAATGCGAGATAACCTGTATGGTCGAGGTATTCAGGGTCAAAGAACAGATAAGGGATGCCATAGCTGATACCAAACTTGCCCACCACGATAGAGAACAGCATCAACCAGAAAGCCAGCAGCAGCTGATGGCGCTTCAGCGACACCAGCAGCAGCTGCACCGGAAAGAAGTAGTATATACTTGTGAAAAAACGCTTTATCGCCGCTCTGAACCTCATATCCCAAAGTTGGCTAAACTTCCTGTCTATCAATAGTAATTGCAGGATAATTATGCACCGTCTTTTGTGATTAGGGTATAGTGGGCGTCCGGGCGGGCTCTCCGCTACTAGTCCTCACTCACTATCGCTCGCTCCGGGCTATCCGCTGCGATCCCTGACGCTCGCACCGACGATGTTTTTTCGACTGATAGAGAATTTGCGATCCCATCTCTAGGTATTCAGTAAAGATGTCCTTCCTGACCGCCTTAATAATCGTTTGTCTGAAAAATGCAATTTTAGATACTGAAAATCAATTATTTGCAAATAAATATATTTAAATAAATATTAAATTAAATATAATAATAATTTATAAATGAGTTTGACTAGATCATTTTAATACTCATACGATCCGCACTTCAATGTTCTCTTATTGATATGAAAAATGCCCATAGCTTTTGATAAACTATGGGCATTATAAAAGGAAGAAGTTACTATTGCTGAGATGTTATTACCATAATCTTGGTATCAATAATATTCTCATCTACATAAAACGAATAAGTATATGTACCCGAACTGAACTCATTTGCATTAATGCTTATTGACTTATTTCCTTTAGCATATACATCAATATGTTTAACTATTTTTCCATCAAGCGAGTTAATATTTATGTAAGCTGAATTTCCAATTTTGAAAAGGTAATTTATTGTAGTTTGTTGAGAAAATGGGTTTGGTGTATTTTGATATAATTTATTTGAGTTGTCGTCAACGTTGCCTGAGCTTTTTAGACCCGTGCAACCATTGCTGCAAATATCATTCACCAGATTTCTGAGATCGGCATTATCCTTTTTAAGTTGTTCAATTTGATTTTTCATATCAGTTTGACTCCCGTCCATGTCTTTAACTGCTGCGACAAGGACTGGTACAAGCCCCAGATAGTTTACGGATAAAAAGGAGATGTTATCGCCCCTCTTTTTTGCATTGCTATCAGCGGGCAAATGAGCAATAACAGTTTTTTCTTTGACCAGATTAGGGAAAACAGATTGAAGATTTTGAGCTAAGACACCAATCTGATTTCCAGATGGGAGACTCATTTTGTCTTTATATTCCTCCGTTTTAAAATCATAGGTTTTGATTTGGATTTTTTTAAGTTTTTCCAACGCATTTTTAAAGTCTTGGATATTTGACTTTAATTTTTCGTCAGAAGGGCCAAAATAATTTGATGTAGATACCACATCGCCATCAAAAAATCCTGCACAGTTATCTGGCTGAGAACCTGTGACATACCCATAAACGCCGTAATTTGTTTTCGCACCAAAGGCCTGGCCTCCAACACCTATATTGGTAACTGCGTTTCCGCCAGCTCCAGTGAAAATACCTCCGCTATTATAATATATGTTTTCCAGAGCCAAACTATTGACACCTGTTATACCTAAATTGTTCTTAGGATTTCCAACTATGATCACTTCAACTCCAATAGAATTATTATTTTGATCTATAACTTTTACTCGCGTATTCGGTGTTGTTGTTCCGATTCCGACATTCCCATTATTCATAATAGCCAATCTATTGATATGGTCAGTATAAAAATCAAGACCATATTCATTTCCACCGCTTGATCTTTTTGACCCTATGACCTCACCCGTAAAATCGCATTCTCCAAATCTTAAAGTAAAATCTTCCGTACCTGTATTTTCCCCATTGGCATCCACAGTTATATCTCCTCCGACCGTTAAAGCTCCACATGATGAGCAGGTATTAACGCTCAACGATGACATTACAGGGTCATTTACATTTACATTAGTGGTAACGCTTTGCGTTAAAAATCCATTAGTAGCTGTGCATATTACATTACCGCCATGTATGCCATCCGGTAGGAGAGTTATGCTCGAACTCGTTGATGACCCAGATACCGTCCACCCAGTGGGATACGACCAGGAGAAGCCGGTAGCTCCGGATACGGTACCTACTGCAAACGTAAGCGGACTGTAATCACAGCTATTGATAGTAGAATGCGTTTGTGTAAAAGAGGGCGTTCCTAAACAATTTGTGTTTGTAACATTTATACTACCCGTTGCCGACCAGGTGTATTTGGGCAGCCAGGACCAATGATATCAGTACAGGTTACGGTAAATGAGGTACAGTTATTAGGAAAAGTTATTTGAGCCGATGGGAAACCGCTTGCATTAGGAAAAATGGGAGTGATGGTGGCTCCGCTGGGGGTGACAGTCCATGTAACATTACTAGTGAAAGTAATGCTAGGACTGCAGTTTAGGGTAATTGAAGTTACATCGAATGTATTTACTTGACCAGCGGTTACTGAAGTCGGACCAGATATTACCAGCGTGCCGGTAACCTGAGAAAGAACTTTGGTATTGCCTAGAACAATTAAAAGGAGTAAAAGTGTAATTGGTTTAAATAGAGGTTTCATTGTTTTAAAAATTTAATAGGTAAAAAATAATTTTCATTTAAAATTATTAATTTAAAACAATCTATCCTGTTTTTATGACTAGTATTTATATAATTATGATTTAAAAAAATTAGATAATTAGAGCTTTATTAAAGCAAGTTGTTCAAGATTTAGACACGCTTCAAACAATCACTTGCTATGAAAACGATGTGTAACTATTTGATCATCTAATTACTGATGCCACTCTATTGCACCAATACTATGGAAAGGAGGAGTGCCATTATTAGGACTCGGTGATGTGCTTCTTGGTTGATCGAATAGATCAACACTAGGATTGGGCTGTAATGCTGCACTTCCCGAGTCGGTCAACGGCGAGATCGTACTATCCGGCATATAGTTGTTACTCTGGACATCTACGAAGAAGGTATACGCTGACGGATTGAAATTGAACTTGCATCCGTTATCAGCAGATTGTATGACGTGAAATGTATCCTTATCCATAGATAAATTGCAATATTGAAATGAGGCAGTGACGGCATTGCTCGGGGACACGACGGCTACTTCATTATTCAGGTTGCCTGTGATGGCTGTATTAAAGATATTGGCCACAGTAGGATAAGGGCCTAGTACGAATTGATTGTCGATATAAGCGATTTGTTCTGATATTAGTAAAGACGGATTTTGATGGCTGGTATATTGATTGTAGATATTAGCAAAGGTGCAATTAGTGATATCATAGGTACCACCGGCGGCGCAGACTATCATATTGCCCCCAGAGGTATGCATCAGGCAGTTTGTCGCGACCAATTTAGTTCTGATAGCAGTCAGAGCACTGCTTGAGCAGTTCCGTATGATGCACTTGTCTAGTGTCACTTTCGGTATATTAGGGTCACTGCCGTAGTTTCTCAGATCCGACGTTGTTATTTGAGACTTGGCTATAAGATCAAGTACATATTCGTCAGATATACCAAAGGTCGATTGGTCTATCACTACATGGTCCATATCGATTTTTCCTATTCGGCTATAAGTGATGCCAAGCCATTGGCCGGGTTTATTCTGATAGTCGTGCCGGATATATTGGAACACGATAGAATCACCCCAGTCCCCACCATGCGCATTGAGCGTACCGTCTACAGTTATTACTGCATTTGGCCCCATATATATCTGGCATTTGGCGGGTATATTGAATGTGACCCCCGTATCTATTGCTAATATTGGTAAGCCTCCATTTCTATTGACAATAATATGTGGCTTATCAGATTGCCAAGGCGGTGTCGCGTTGGTGATATGCTCACTAAAATGATAATACGCATTTTGCCCCATAGCCTCCAGCACCACATTCTGCGTCACCCCATTCGTCACAAACTGCACCTGGTCAAATATTACAAATGGATTATTCGCACTATTCGGATTGATCGTCACCTCGACAAATACATATATACTGTCATGTGCCGGTATATCTACATTCTTGAACTCCGTCCCCGATATCCCATCCACATTAATGCGGAACTGCGTCCCCTCCAGCTGCATCAGCTTGATACTCGACACATTTAGCGACTTGCTCTGTGTATTGCGCACTTTGAAGTATTTGGTCGTAGACCCCAGCGTCGTAAACACCGTATCAAAGGTCAGCGTATCAGTCGAGAAGGACAGGGCCCCCTTGGTCGAGAATTGCTCCTTATGGCAGCTATTCATCACCAGCGCTGCTACGATGATAGGTATCAATATAAATAAGGCCTTAAAGATCTTCACTCTTGGATTTTGACGATAAACGTAAGGAAAAAGAATTTATTACATAGGTATTGCTACAGCTGTTTGTATTGTCTATAGTCTAAAGTCTAATATCTCCGATCTATTTTACCGCTATACAGCTGATCTCTATATTGACATCCTTAGGCAGCCGCGACACCTGTACCGTCTCCCGCGCCGGATAGTCATCCTTGAAATAGGTCCCATATGCCGAATTCACCTTACCGAAATCATCCATATTCTTGAGGAAAATGGTGGTCTTCACGATATGCGTATAGTCCATGTGGTAGGCTTTCAGTATTCCACCTATATTCTGCATTACGAGGGCCGTCTCGGCCTCTATAGTGCCGCTGTAGACCTCGTTGGTAGATGGATTGATAGGCACTTGTCCGGACATCTAGAGGGTGCCATTGACCATTACTGCCTGGCTGTATGGACCGATAGGAGCAGGGGCTGCATCGGTCGGGCTGATATGTTTC
>JAOQAO010000067.1 GCA_025963485.1 Bacteroidota bacterium
CACTCCCAGATTTACGACGGCGTATGATGCAGAGTTATTGGTGCATCCTCCTCCATAGTCTGCGACTACTGTATAGTTTCCATTATTATGCTGTATAGCATAGCTGGCGTGCGTAGCACCTCCTATGATATGCCCGTTGTAGTACCACTGGTATCCCGATGCAGGGGAAGCATATAGTGTATCTCCTATCCGGGTAATAACCGGAGTAGTCGTCTGGCATTCTCCCAGGGTGGTAAAGTACTGGGTAAATCCGCAGCCAAAGTCGTCGTGATAAATACCTGCATAGACATTTCCACTGACCGGGATATTTACAGAGTTGTTGAAATCCCTGACTACGAAGGTCCCCAGTACATAACCCGTTTGACCGTCCAGCGGCCACCAATGCAGCCCCACACACTGTGAAGTGCTGACTGAGAGCTTATAGAATCCGCCGGGGATCAGGTCGATAGTATCCTTGTATGAGGTCTTAACGACTGCGCCGCTACGTGATGCTACGACTGCATCATTAGCATCTGTGATCTGCCAGCTGGCGTCGCTCAGATTAGGACTGCTGCTGCCGATATCACCGGTCACATCTATCGAGCTCGTTAGCATATTCACGGCAAACTGAGCTGGCCATTGAGGCGTTATTGCAAAAGATGACGTCAGTGTATTATTGCTCACATCATCATCAGCGGTACCGTTTACCTGTACTATGTTCGCTTCAAAAGAGTATAGACCGGGAGCAGATTCCAAAGAGAGATTAGTGAGCGCCGATATTGCAGGTAGCGTGATCATAGTATCTGCCGATGGCGCCAGTGAGCCCGTCCAGATATATTGGGACAATGCAGAATCCTTCACGCCATATTGAAACAGTATAGAGGTGATAGCAGTGCTACCTGTATTACGAACCTTCACTATAGGTTTGCCCGCTCGTGGATTTTCCCTGTGATACCATTCAAAATTAGTGGGCGCAGCTATATCTTCCAGAGATGCATCGACAGTATGATTATAGGCTCCATAGTAAAATACGGAAGCAGCGATATTATAGATACCATAACCTCCGACACCATTATAGCTATTATCGAAATCGAGATCGACAGTATGTGCACCACCCGCAGTCACACCGGTGAGCTTATATTGATCTACAGTCACGAGTCCCCCGGGGCACCAGTTGCCCGCTCTCGCATATGCCCAGGTGCCACCCTGAGGATAGAGCTCCATAGCGCCACAGTTTACATTCATATTCTTCTGTCCTACTGCATTGTTATTGGACATCACTGTATAGGTGTGCCCGGCTCCGGTAGCATCAAATTCACAACAGCCCGTCGCATTGTCCGAGCCGTGGCCCGTGATAGCCACTTTCATTTCGGCCGATTGCATACCCGCAGCAGCGGGCAGCGTGATCGGTTTTACATTGCTATCTATGACATTTGCGAGATTGCCATAAGTATACCCTCCGGTCCATAGCTTGCTGATGCCGATCACATTTCTCTCAGGAGTTCCTTCGATAAATGCAAACTTCACATCCAGCGTGAACCCGCCGGAATATCCGGAATAATGCACCCGTACGTTCGCCGTATTCTTCAGCTGATTATAATAATCCGTCACATCAAAGATGTAATGCTGCTTCCAGGATGGGCCGAAACCCGGTGTGCCGGTCGTCGCATAAGGTGTAATGAACCGTGTCATCTCCAGCGTATCGCCTCCCGGTGTCATGATATAGTTCTCCAGGTCATAATCCCACTGATGGCAATATTGTGTCCCTGCCGTGCAGTTGTATTGCCCGACTGTCATGACCATATATATCTTGCGATAGCTGAGAGCGCCATTTGGAAATACAACCGTTGAGTCATAATTGCCATAGCCACTTAGCTGCACATTCTGGGCATAAACCCATGTGGTATCACCGATATTGGCTTTGGTGCCCAAAGCAACTATAGAAAGTATAAGCAGGTAAATGATCTTCCTCATCTCTATTATTTTGTATTAGGCATGAAAATTAAACCAAAAAAAGCTTACCCGGCTCCTTATTCGCATGAACTATAACTTTATAGCGGCGAACAGAGAAGGTCAGAGGTACCTTTCCTTAATCACAGCGAGATGGTGTATCTCGTGACCCGGGATAATGTACCCAAGTGACCGCACCGATATTTCCTGCCCATTGGCAATACCCGTTCTCCGGGTCATTTCGGGTGAGAGATTTTTGAAGAATTCAATAGTAGATTGCCTCAGGGCAACGTACTCATGTAGCAGGCTTTGCAGCGAGCGCTCCGAAGCTGCCGAGTTGGGGACATACTCATTTTCATCAAAGCCTGCCAGGCCTGTACTATCTCCACGGGAGAAGCGCAAGGCTCTATACGTAAAGATCCTTTCCGCATCCATCAGGTGAATGATCAGTTCTTTGATCGTCCATTTGCCCTCCTGATACCGGTATTCCAGTTTATCGGCAGGCACCAATGCCATGAATGACAGAAAATTAGTCCTGCCCGTTTCCAGCGAAGAGATCAGATCATCGGTAGTTACCTTGCCTATATAGGTATGATAGTAGGAAGGGTACTCTCCCGTATTTGGTTTGGAGATCGCGCTCATAGCGGAATATGTCTAAGTGAATTGTAGAATTCGCCCTTGGGAGTTCGATTATTTCTTAGGTGCGCCTGCCGGGTCCTGCTGGTACGTCGCGCTAAATGGCGAAGTCTGTACCGGTGTCCTTGACTGATGCTTGGCACTATCAGATGGCAAACTCTTATAAGCTGCATTAAAAGGAGAGGATTGTACTACTTCCCTTTGAGGCTGCACTGCGGTGCCATTAGCTGGCTTTGCAGAGGTAGGATGAGCATCACTCTTACCGTCCTGCTGAGGGAACGAAAAGCTCATCAAATAAGCAGACAACAGTAATAATTTCATATCAGTATCAGTTTAAATGCCCAACCATTTTCAGGTTGGGCATTATTAAATTTTATATTAATATTCTGTAGCTGTCAGGGTTCTGTGGCTGGCATCTGGCAGAGCCACCGGCTCATTGAAGACAATACCAGGACGATTGCCTGAGCGCATCCACTCTACAGTGAGGGTAAGGCTCGAACCTATTGTCACCGTTACAGGCTTAGTAAAGTTCATGCTATAACCTGTCACGATTCCCACTACATCATCGAAGTCCTGTCCCGGTGTAATAGTACCACCGATAGAAACACCATTCAGCAATACTCTTGCAAAAACGTTTTGCTGAGGGAAGTTAGTAGGATCAGAACGACCAGACATTGACAGGTTCACCAAAAGATTTGCCTTGGTCGGTGTGAATGTCATAGTAAGGCCCGTAGCTGTATACGTGATAGAGTTTATGCTTATATCAGTAGTACCTGTCACAGAGTGTATCTGAGCACCCGGACCTGTAGGGCCTGTAGGACCTGCTGTTCCGGCAGCACCCGCTGCACCTGTAGGACCTGCTGCACCAGCCGCTCCTGCTGCACCTGTAGGACCCGCTGCACCGGCTGCACCTGTAGGACCCGCCGCGCCTGCTGCGCCCGCTGCACCTGTAGGACCCGCCGCACCAGCTGCGCCTGCCGCTCCGGTAGGACCTGCTGCACCTGCCGGACCCGTAGGACCCGCCGCACCTGCTGCGCCCGCTGCACCTGTAGGACCCGCCGCACCTGCTGCGCCTGCCGCTCCGGTAGGACCTGCTGCACCTGCCGGACCCGTAGGACCAGCCGCACCTGCTGCGCCCGCTGCACCTGTAGGACCCGCCGCACCAGCTGCACCTGCCGGACCTGTAGCGCCTGCTGTACCAGCCGGGCCTGTAGCGCCCGGAGCACCGTTTGTTCCGTTAGTACCATTAGCACCCGCCGGACCTGTAGCTCCCGGGGCACCGTTTGTTCCGTTTGTTCCGTTAGCTCCTGCCGGACCGGTAGGGCCTGCTGCTCCTGCCGGACCTGTAGCACCTGCTGCACCAGCCGGGCCTGTAGCACCTGCTGTACCCGCCGGGCCGGTAGCTCCCGCTGCGCCTGCTGCACCTGTCGGACCTGCTGCACCAGCCGGACCTGTAGCGCCTGGGGCACCATTCGTTCCGTTTGTTCCATTAGCACCTGCCGGGCCTGTAGCTCCCGGAGCGCCGTTCGTACCGTTTGTACCATTAGTTCCTGCAGCACCTGTAGGGCCTGTTACGCCTGCACCTGTAGGGCCTGTAGCACCATCTGCGCCGTTAGTTCCATTAGTTCCCGCCGGACCAGTAGCGCCATCTGCGCCGTTTGTCCCTGCCGGACCTGTAGGGCCGGTAGCACCAGCGCCTGTAGGACCAGTAGCTCCGTTAGTTCCTGCCGGACCTGTAGCACCATCAACGCCGTTAGTTCCAGCCGGGCCAGTGACACCATTAGTACCGTTTGTGCCTGCCGGACCTGTAGGGCCAGTCGCACCAGCACCTGTAGGGCCTGTAGCGCCATCTGCACCATTAGTTCCCGCCGGACCGGTAGCACCATCGACACCATTTGTTCCGTTAGTTCCATTTGTTCCTGCCGGACCTGTCACACCATTCGTTCCGTTAGCTCCTGCCGGACCTGTAGGACCGGTCGCACCAGCACCTGTAGGACCGGTAGCGCCATCTGCACCATTGGTTCCGTTAGTTCCCGCTGGACCGGTAGCGCCATTGACACCATTTGTTCCGTTAGTTCCTGCCGGGCCTGTAGCACCCGGATCACCAGTTGGGCCGGTAGCACCAGCGCCTGTTGGACCAGTAGCACCTGTATTGCCATCCACACCGTTAGTGCCTGCCGGGCCTGTATTGCCGTCAACACCGTTTGTTCCTGCCGGACCTGTAGGGCCAGTTGGACCTGTAGCACCTGCTCCGGTAGGACCTGTAGCACCAGTTTGGCCGTCTATTCCATTTGCACCGTTAGTTCCGTTTACACCATTCGCACCAGCGGGACCTGTGAGGCCATCTGTGCCATTTGTACCATTAGTACCATTGAGGCCAGTCGGACCTGTAAATCCAGCAGTACCTGCAGGGCCTGTAGGACCTACACCACCGGTAGGGCCTGTATTGCCTACAGCACCGGCTGAGCCGGTCACGCCAGCAGGACCTGTAGGACCTGTGACTCCGCCACCTGCCTGACACATGCTGACCCAGAGAGAGGTAAATTTATTCCAGTAGAAAAAGCATTCTACATCATAGTCATAAACGAGGAGACCATCCTGAATGGGAGTTGTCACTATCGCCAATCTTTGAGCTGTATTCAGCCTTGGAGTATAAAAGCCCTGATTATTCGTAGGGGACTGAAGGTCCAGAACGGCCTTAGGATCTGGCGTCAATGTACCTATACCGACATTGTTTTGAGCGTTGAGGGTCATGCACCCTACTGTCAAAAGGATTAAAAGTGTTAATGTTTTTTGCATGCTAAATTTAAGGTTTCCTTATTTTATTGGTTTATAGAGGTTGAGTTATTTTACTAGTGTTACGTTTCCTGATGCTGAGAAAGACTTCGATCCGTCCTGGAGTTGATATTCGATCCTCCATACATATACGCCCATATCCTGCCTTACACCTTTGAAAGTGCCATCCCAGCCTTCACCTAATTCATTGGTTTCATAGACCTTTTCGCCCCAGCGGTCAAAAATTTGAAATGCAATTTTAGTCAAATTTTTGTTTAATGGCCTAAAAATATCATTTAAACCGTCTTTATTCGGCGAAAATGCCGTAGGAATCAACAATAAATCAGGTAAAAGGATCAGTTTTAGGGAATCCTTCATCACGCAGCCCGATCTGTCGGTCACCGTGACTACATATTCAGTGGTCTCGGTAGGGGATGCCTTAGGGTCTTTTATATTATCAAAATCAAGAAAAGTAGATGGAGACCACTGTACATCTGCCAGATCTATAGTGCTCAAACTGATCGTCGGATTGAGAGATACGGTCTGCCCTGAGTATACATCCTGATCAGCTCCTGCATGGAGGTAAAATTTCTTGGAGCCCAATGCAAAAGGATGGGGGGTGAAGTTTGACCAGTTTGGTATCTCTATCGCTGAGAAGCCATAACCGGAGCCAGTGGTTGGAGTGCCCATGTAGTTCCAGATACCATTATTCCAATGTGCCATCTGTGTCCAGTACCCATCGCCCGACTGGTCATAGTACATTTTGATCTTGCTCGGATTAGAACCCTGTGAGTGATAAAGCCTGTGGTAGAATAACGGATTGACACGGCAAAGGGTATCATCCAGTTTATCGACGTCATAGGTATCTCCTGTAGGGTCATGTGCTACGCGTACTCCATATATATTATATGACGTAGCTGCGGGTGTCATGTCGATAGGACGGTAGTAGAATGGCAATGAGGTGATACTCGAAGGTGTGCCTGTAGGATACAGATAGGCGCTTGAAGTATTGGTAGCACGGGATAATTTACCCGTATCCAGGCTGCTCACAAACCCGTTTGAGCCGGATCCTTTAGTGATAGCTGCGGTAGATGTATTGAGCACGAGCATGTCGTATTGCTGAGTGGCCAGCTCATGGTCACGCAGGTCGAGGATGCCATCGACATGCGCATCTATGGTCTGCATTTTGACCGAGCCGGGGTCTCCCGCCAGTATCAGATGGTGAAAAGGAGTAATACTCGTACCTGTGATCAGCTGTGCTGCGCCGGTGAGCATCACGGAGTCCTGATAGGAGATCACCGTACCGCTATTGACCCAGTCACCGCCTATGTCATACAGGCCTGTAGTCGCAGCTGCACCACCACCCGTCACAGAGTCGTCATTGAATATGGATCCCGCGATACGCAGATCGCCGGCGTTCTGGATAAGTCCTGTATGGTTGTAAAGAGAGTCGTTATTAACGATCATATACGACCCTGGAGTCATGTATATAGACGCGCCCCTATTGTTGAACAAAGAGGTTTGCGACCACGCTGATAGGGATAGGACACAACATGTGACAAAGCAAAGTAAAAGCTTCATATCATTTTTATGCTTTAGGGGCACACAATAACCAGAGTTTCAAGTGTGGAAATTACAAAAATATTTGTCAACAAAAAGTTTTTGATAAAAAAGGTTGCTTTAATAGGACGAAAAATAAAGGAAATAGGATGTATGCCATGGAAAATCAGATAAAAATAGGGATTTTAGCGCCTGAAAATCACAAACAATCAATGAGAGTAGCAGTAGTAGGAGCCACCGGCCTGGTCGGCAAAAAAATGATGCAGGTGCTCGCCGAGCGCAATTTTGACATTACCGAATTCTACCCCGTGGCATCCGAAAGGTCCATCGGATTACCTGTTACTTTCATGGGTAAAGACTATAAAGTAATCGGAATGGACGAGGCTGTCAACCTCAGGCCCGATATTGCTCTTTTCTCCGCCGGAGGATCTACCTCAAAGCTCTGGGCGCCAAAATTTGCCGAGGTGGGCACTGTGGTGATCGACAACTCTTCTGCCTGGAGGATGGAACCCAATATCAAGCTCATAGTACCCGAGGTCAATGCGCATGTCATCGAGAAAACCGACAAGATCATCGCTAATCCCAACTGCTCTACTATCCAGATGGTCGTAGCCCTCAAGCCGCTCCACGATAAATACAGGATCAAAAGGATAGTAGTGTCCACTTATCAGTCCGTCACCGGCACCGGCAAAAAAGCCGTCGACCAGCTCATGAATGAGCGCAACGGAGTGGAAGGAGAAAAAGCATATCCATACGCCATCGATCTCAATCTGCTGCCGCAGATAGATGTATTCACAGATAACGGATATACGAAGGAAGAAATGAAAATGGTCAACGAGACCAAAAAGATAATGGGTGATGACAGCATCCGTGTCACTGCCACGACTGTGCGCGTACCTGTCATGGGCGGGCACTCAGAGAGCGTCAATGTCGAGTTTGAAAAAGATTTTGACATACATGAGCTCAGGGCGATACTGGCCGGCGCACCCGGCGTCATAGTCACTGACGACATCGCAAATCTGCAATATCCGATGCCGCTCACGGCTCATGATAAAGATGAAGTATTTGTAGGCCGGCTGCGCAGGGATGAGACCCAGCCCAATACACTCAACATGTGGATCGTCTCTGACAACCTCCGCAAAGGCGCTGCCACCAATGCCGTGCAAATAGCCGAATACATGCAGGAGAAAGGCTTTTTCGCCCCCGCGATCAAACCATCTTTATCTCTGTAGCAGTTTTCTAATAAAATAGATGCTTGGGAGCTGTATATCACTCTTCGCAAAAGTGCGGGATGCCTACTTTGGATTATTCCTTTGCTCACGCCGGTTACGTACTATCTGCACGAGCATCTTTTTGAAGTCTTCTTCCGCACCCACCAGCATGTTCAGTTTTTCTTTGCCCAGCGCCTGCTCGAACTCAGGTTTATAGCGCTTCTTCAGGTCGAGCTTTTTCTGCTCAAATTCGAGCTGCTTATCCGCATCGAGATGAGGGTCCGTACCATCATCCATCGGGTAGAAGTTGCGACGGAGCGTCGTCAGGTCATGGCGGTAATTATTATATACAGGCCAGAATACTTTAGCCTCCGAGGGTGTCAGGTTCAGCCGGTGAGTGATAAAGGCGACCCTCATAGATTCGACCTTCTCCTTTTTTTGATTTGCCTGCGCACTCATGGCTGTGCTCATCAGCAGCATGACAAACAGCAATGTGGTGCCTACTTTCCTTATGGTACTTAAATATCTCATACTTCCTCTTTCATTTTTGTGATCTGTAAAAAATATATGGAGGATGATTTTAGTCGATTATCTCTTCACTTATATTATCCGGTAGCTCCTGGTTGTTATTTTTCAGGTGGGATGGCATATTTTCCGGTTTATCAAAATAATGAGTGAACTCAATATCATTGATGTTGTGAAGTATAGTATGCTCATCGAAATCGTCGCGGTGCTTGCCCATATAATTCTGCAGCTCACTTTCCGGTATCTGTTGCATTTGCGCAAATATCTTCTCCTCAGGAGTCAATGTACTATGCGAAAAGACGATCCCTACCACTACGACTATAGCCACAGTAAACGCCATAGCCAGCGAATAACGCGGACGCAAAACGCGCTCAAATACGTTTGTCATCCAAAAACTCCACCTGCTGATCTCATGCCCGATCGGCATATGCTCTATTTCCTCCTTTGCAGCCAGCTTGGTCACCATCATGGGGAATACTGAAAAGTAATTAGCCGGTACCTTTTGCAATTCCGTTTTACTCAATCCCGCCATCAGAGGAGCTGCCAGAGATAGTTCTTCTGCCACTTCTTCTGCATGGATCTTCGCCATCAGGTCATCGGAGAATAAGGCAAAATAACCCTCATGTATTTTATATATCTCCAGTTTCTGCATAGAAGCGAGTACCGGCGGTAGGTCGATAGCATGCGCTTTTACATCCTCTGCCCTCTCTACGATCTTCACAGTCGACTCGGCAAAATACCCTTCCGATACCTGATAAAAGTTCTTTCTATCCAGTCTGGCCAGTACCGGGGCTATTTCCCGCAATTCATTCAATATGTCCTTAGAGGGCTTCACTTTATCTTTTTTTCGCTTCCAGATTCAAGGTTAAGACTATGTGGATATGTTAAGGTTTAATCTCCTGACAGCAAATATTTCTCGATCTTCTGTGCTGCGTGAAAATAGGAGGCTTTCAGCGCACCCACGCTGGTATTGAGTATCTCGCTGATCTGTTCATATGGCATTTCATCGTAGTATCGCATATTAAATACAAGCTTCTGTCTATCAGGAAGCAATTCGATCGCCTTTTGAAGTTTTGCCAGTAGTTTTTCGGGGTCGATAGATTCAGATTCTGCCCTGACATAACTGGCGGGACTCAGGTTTTCATCGTCGCTATCATGGTCAGTCCCGTCAAAGGAGACCGTATCATGTTTTTTCTGCTGGCTCAGGTAGTTGAGGCATTCATTGGTAGCGATACGGTACATCCAGGTAAACAGCTGCGAATCTGACCGGAAATTCTCCAGTCCTTTCCATATTTTGATAAAGGTATTCTGCATGACGTCATTGGCATTTTCATGCTCGGTGACCATGCGGCGTATATGCCAGTATATCTTCTGCTGATACTTCTCGACCAGCAGTTTGAATGCCCTCTCCCGTGAGGAACCGTGATGAAAAAGGTCTAATATTTCACTATCAGTCATGGTGGTGGTCGGCATACCGTGCAGATAGGGTGATCTGCCAGATTGTTTGATTATTTCTTTCGGGTGAGTACTTTCTTCACAGCAGCGACTACGTCAGGGGTATCCAATCCATATTTGGCCAGAAGCTGGTCCGGTGTACCGCTCTCGCCAAAGCTATCATTCACCGCCACCTGTTCCATAGGTGTGGGATTCTCTTTGCTGAGCAATGTGGCTATAGTGCTACCGAGGCCGCCTATATAGTTATGCTCCTCACAGGTCACAGCGCACCTCGTCTTGCTCACTGAGCGTATGACCGCTTCTCTATCCAAAGGTTTAATGGTATGGATATTAATGAGTTCTACAGATATTCCCTCTGCCTCCAGCTGCTGTGCCGCCTTGACCGCCTTCCATACGAGATGGCCTGTAGCGAAGATCGTTACATCCTTGCCCTCATTCATTACGATGGCCTTGCCTATTTCGAAAGGCTTATCTGCCGGGGTGAAGTTCGGCCACTTCGGCCTGCCAAACCGGAGGTAAACAGGTCCTTCCATTCTCCCTGCCGCTATCGTCGCGGCTTTGGTCTGGTTATAGTCACAGGGATTGATCACGGTCATGCCGGGCAGCATTTGCATCAGGCCTATGTCCTCCAGTATCTGGTGTGTCGCACCATCCTCGCCGAGTGTGAGGCCTGCATGTGAGGCCGCTATCTTTACGTTCTTGCCAGAGTAGGCTACTGATTGGCGCACCTGGTCATATACACGCCCGGTCACAAAGTTCGCAAACGAGGTTGCAAATGGCACCTTGCCTCCTATGGTCATGCCTGCTGCGATGCCTATCATATTCGCCTCTGAAATACCGCATTGCACGAAGCGGTCCGGAAATTCTTTTATAAAATCATCGAGCTTCAGCGAACCTACCAGGTCCGCACACAGCGCGACCACATTAGGGTTCTCCCTGCCCAGTGCCAATATCCCTGCGCCAAATCCCGAGCGGGTGTCTACTTCATTCTGTATTGTGTAATCTGATAATGCCATGCGTCAAATTTAGAGTATAAAGAAAGCTTTCTCAGATACGTTATCTACAAATAGTGGAAAGCCGGATCGGGTTTTTTCTAAACTACCGGGGCTGTGGCCCCTGGTGCGGATGATTCGCCCCCTTGACCTGCCAGGTAATCAAACAAAACTGCGAAAGACATCAATGTAAGAGGAACAAAAACATACAAATAGGGCATCTGAATGAAAGCGTAAAAAAAGACCATGCTTATTTTAAAACTGGCATAAGCAAAATAGCGATCATTCAATTCAAATCTCTTTTTGAGCCACAGCGCAGATAGTATCAGTATGAGCGGAGCGAGAAAGCTCGTAATAACCTCCAGAATGAGCATATTGTGTACCTGACCAAAACTAAAGAATTTAAAAAGCCCGACATTGTATAGCAGATGTTCCTCCACCCCATACGAGTGCCAAAAGCGATCTGTAAGCCCGATATAACCGCGGGGAATATGGATAAAGTAGAGAGGATCTCTGATGAAAAAAGGGATAACAAATACTGCGAGCATACCCCCGGTATATGACAAAAAGAGTTTCCAAAAATCCGATCTCGGCCTGGTCAGAAAAACAAACCCGAAATAAACCGGTATCCACAAAATCAGGCTATACCTGCTCAGCGTACAGCACATGATCGCTAGTCCTATCAACCAATAATTTCGTCTCAGCAAGGCTAAAGACAGCAGGAGATAGAATCCTGCCACTACCCCTTCTTCAGTCATAGTCCAGTAGTCGGTACGCTTGTATAGGAAATAATTAAATAAGAGAAACAATGCTGCGGCGCCAATGATAGCCGGTAATAAAGGGATGGATCTATTGCGGTTTAGTACCGGCATCATAGCCAGCCCAACACAAAAAAGTTGCATAGCAACGGTAACCCATCTAAAATCGAAACCCAAAATGGATGCTGGGATAAATGGGATCCACATCGCCGGCAGGTAGGGTATTATACTGCCGGGATATATTTCCGGTGCAGGGCCATAAACGACCTCGCCATGTAAAAAGCGACGGCAGGCCACCTGCAGGCAGGGCAACATGTCAGCGATCCTGGCGTCTATAGGCATGTTACTATATTCAGTCGTCAATCGGACGATATGATGGCCAATCAGAAATAGTATAAACGCCCCCAACAGGTAAGGAATTGATTTATTAATTCGTGCCGGGGTCTTCAAAAATGAAATCTTACTGACTGGTACCAGTGGTAAAATACAAACAGCAAGCCCGCTTAGTAAATAGAGGATAGAACTGGAATAGTAAAAAGTACTGCCACTTTGCTGCAGGTATGTCAAAGACAGGGTCTCGAGCAATACGCAAATAGATAATGCCAATGCGATAATATAATAGCGTCGATCTCTGGTCATTGGCAGTTCCTGTTCATCCGGGCTTATGGTTTTCGATGTTTCAATATCAAAGTGAGCCCCGGGATATTTCCCCTGTCCCAGGACATCACAAGTGATTGTAGTAGCCACACAAAGTTAGCTAGTCATCTAATAAATAAATAAATCTTTATCTACAGTCGTGAATAGGCTGACCTAAGCCTTTGTATCATTAACTGCGACTGCTGGTCCAGCCACATAGTCAAACAGAAGCACATAGGAGAGCAAGGTGATCGGAACAAAGACATACACATATGGTATCTGTATGAAGGCAAAGAAAAAGATCAGGCTTATTTTGAGGCTGGCAAATCCAAGGTACTGCTCATTTACTTCAGTCTTTTTTGCGAGCCATTTCACAGTCAGGATCAGAATGACTGGAGCCAGGAAACTCGTAAGCAGCTCCAGGACAAACATAGTATGAACCTGCTCAAAACTGAAAAATTTAAAAAGCCCAACGTTGTAAAATTGATGGTCGGCTACGCCACACACATCCCAGAAATGCTTCTTGAGTTTCATATAACTGTCTGGAATATGAATGAAGTAAAGCGGGTCGCGGATAAAAAATGGTATAATAAACAGAGCCAGCATTGAGGCCCCGGAGGACACGAGGAGTTTCCAGAAATCCTGCCTAGGGCGTATCACCATCACAAATATGAAGTAAACCGGCAACCACATGACCAGGCTATACCTGCTCAAAGTACATACTGTAATGGCCAATCCAATGAGCCAATAGTTTTTGCGAAGCAGGGCAAACCCCAGCAGTAGGTAAAAGCAGACAACCACCCCTTCCTCTGTCATGCCCCAATAGTCATAGCGCTTGTAAAGAAAGTAATTCAGGAAAAGGAACAGACCGGCTCCGGCTAGTATAGCAGGGATGAGCAGGATACTTTTCCGGATCTTGACAAGTGGCGTCATTATGACTGCCACGCTCAATAGCTGAAAAAACACCGTGATCCACCTGAAGTCAAAGTCAAAAATGGCGGCAGGAAGGAAAGGCAGCCACATCATCGGCAGATAAGGCATGATACTACCCTGAAATAATTGGGGGGGGCGGGGCGTAGACTGTTTCCCCGTACAAAAACCGCGAACACGCGATCTGAATAGTAGGGATCATATCAGCCCATTTCAGAGTGACGAGCATTCTGGTATACACATCCTCTAGTCTTATACATGAAGTGCAACTATGAATAAGATAAACCCTGCAACGAGAAAGGGAATGACCTTGTCAACCATCCTCATAGGCGATGAAAACAAAAACTCTTTCCCAAGGTGAATAAATGGCAAAATACAAACAGCGAGTCCGCTTATGAAATAAAGTATAGAACTCGAATAATAAAAAACACCACCCTTTTGCTGCATGTAGGTCATCGACAAGGTTTCCACCAGGACACAAATAGCAAGTGCCATTGCCGTAATGTGGTGTCGCTTGTCAGTGATCATCCGTTATTTTTATTCATCAGGCTTCGTGGCTCCGGCGTTTCTGGCTTTCTTTCAAGCAGTTTCCACTTCTCTACGTTATAGTAGGTTTCCAGCGTCTGATGAGTGAATAACGCATTGATAGAGTCCCTTACATTTGCTTGACCGGTCAGTACAATATCCCCTTCACGTAGTTTGTTTATTCTTACCAGTTCTACCTTTTGTCCTTTATATTCCAGGACCTTTGTCTCGCACTTTATGATACGCACCAGATGCGACTGGTTGTAAACGATTTTATACCCATCCATATTTACAGGCGACCTGTCCCTTTGTCTCAGATAGTGGCTCATATTAAAAGCATCCCCGTCCCAGGAGCTTTCTGCGATGCTCTGGTCGTTGTATATGATATCTATATAACCGGGTGCTGCGATCACCAGCAGTGCCATCACAGCGGCAATCTTTCTCCATAAGAATACTTTGTCCCCTCCGATATTGAACAGGCTATCTATTATCACATAGGCACCTATACCTGATATGATAGCAAAAAACGGAATCATGGGTGCATCATACCAATCCAGCTTAGTAGCGCTTACGGAGATCACCGTCACAAATAAGAATACCACTACTACACAGAATACCAGCAATGGCCTCAGTGGATTCTCTCTCTTACTGAATAAGCTTAAAATTCCTATGACAAAGAACGATATCCATATTTTCTCCGCTTCTGATATATGCTGGATATAATACCAGAATGGCCCTTCATGCCCATCGTTTGTCTTGATAAATCTCCCCCCGAGCTCATTATCATATACTGCCTGCATGTATCCGGGATTGTAGTGCTCCCTCAAGACATAATATCCCATCCCAAAAACAACAACGGTCAGTGCACTGATATAGAACTCCTTTGAGCGCAAAAGTGTGACAAGCTTCTTCTGTATCAATGTATAAACCAGCAGGGCAGGCATGATCATCATGGCTGCTATCCCTTTGGTCCATATAGCACCGATCATGGCTATGGTAAAGATCGTCCATAGCCTGCCGTTCCTTTTGTCGGCCCGGTCTGGCTGTAGCAGAAGGAAATAAGCAATGCTAAATATGAATACGAAGGTCACCAGAAATGCGTCATATTCCCCTGTCCTGAATACGTGCTGCCGTATCAGGCCCGTAGAAGATATCATGATCAGTACAGAGGCAAAAGCTGCTACAGGGGTCCGGTATCTATAACTTATAAAGAGAAAAATACCAATGCACAAGAGTGCCCCTGCTATCGCATTAGGCAGGCGGATAGATAGCTCGTTGAATCCTATCAGCTTGCTCATACCCGCCATGCACCAGATGACCAGAGGTGGTTTGGTATTGGACATCTCCGGCGCGGTGAAATCGCGAACCACTATCGGATCTCCGGTCTGCATCATTTCATAAGTGTGCATAGCCAGGTATGACTCATCCCATAGCCTGAAAGGCAAAGAATCCAGATGCAGGAAAATGGCGAAATAGATCAGTGGTAGCAGCAATAAAAGATAAGGACTACTCCGCTTGGGTGTATTCATACAATACTAAAGTATAAAAAGGAATCGGATCAATAGTCCTTCTCCTCTACGAGCTGTCCCAGTGCCTGTGCCAGCTGTGCATCGTTAGGGGCTACACCGTGCCATTTGTGGCTACCCATCATAAAGTCCACGCCAGCGCCCATAGATGTCTTCATGATGACGAAGACCGGCTTGCCATGGCCCGTACGCGCTTTGGCTTCATTGAGCCCGTCTATGACCTGCGCCATATTATTGCCATCTGCTATCGCCATTACATCCCATCCGAAGGCACGCGCTTTGGCATCGAGGTCTCCTAGTCCGAGCACCTTATCAGTCGGGCCGTCTATCTGTTGGCCATTATAGTCTACCGTAGAGATCAGGTTGTCGACTTTATTATGCGGAGCGAACATCATTGCTTCCCATATCTGGCCCTCTTGCAGTTCGCCATCGCCATGCAGTGAGAAGACCAGCGATTGATCCTGATTGAGTTTCTTTGTCAGCGCGGCTCCTATCGCCACACTCATACCCTGACCCAGGGAGCCGGACGCCACCCTCACACCCGGCAGGTGCTCATGCGTAGTAGGATGTCCTTGCAGTCTGGAGTTGAGTTTGCGGAAGGTGGCCAATTCAGCCACATCGAAGTATCCGCTTCTGGCCAATACTGAATAAAATACAGGCGATATATGCCCATTGGACAGGAAGAACAGATCCTCTCCGATACCGTCCATATTGAATCCCTTATTGCGTTTCATGATCTCAAAGTAAAGCGCCACAAAGTATTCTGTACAGCCCAGCGATCCGCCGGGATGGCCGGAGTTGAC
The DNA here is from genome assembly GCA_025963485.1 of Bacteroidota bacterium. Lineage (GTDB taxonomy): Bacteria > Bacteroidota > Bacteroidia > Chitinophagales > LD1 > UBA1941. Next base: position 16,262 of record JAOQAO010000067.1, read on the forward strand.
CGCGTGTACCATTCTCACTATGTCGCGGCGCACCTGTGTGGCGATGCGTTGGAGTTCCTCAGTAGATGCCATGTATCTGATTTTGCGCTAAAATAGGAACGCCCGCCGATAAGCACTCCCCGACTTATATACAAGGCGTGAATATCCGCTCCGCCCATTTGCCGATTCTAGTTTTGTTTCTCAGGGTTCTTTGCGTTCTTTGCGGTATATACTTACCATGCAGCACTCATACGAAAGACTCCTCACCGGCAATAAGGCATGGGCCGAAGACAAACTGAAGAATGACCCGGAATACTTCAGTAAGCTGTCCGGCATCCAGCGCCCGGACTTCCTTTGGATAGGTTGCTCTGACAGCCGTGTTCCTGCCAATGAAGTCACAGGCACCCCACCCGGAGAAATATTCGTCCATCGCAATGTCGCCAATATAGTCGTCCAGACCGATCTCAACCTCATGAGCGTCCTGCAGTATGCTGTAGAGGTCCTCGAGGTCAAGCATGTGATCGTCTGCGGCCACTATGGCTGTGGCGGTGTGCTGGCCGCCATGGGCCGCAATAATCTCGGCATCATCAATCAATGGATAAGCAGTATCAAAGACGTACACCGCCTGCACCGCGCAGAGGTAGACGCCATCCCAGATATCGAAGCCCGTAATGACCGCATGGTAGAGCTCAATGTATGCGAGCAGGTCAATAATCTGGCCAAGACCGCCATCATCCAGTCAGCCTGGAAGCATCATAAGCGTCCCGACATTCACGGCTGGGCCTATGGCCTGAAGGACGGCCATATCAAGACCCTCTGTACCATCACCGCCGACACACAGATCGATCCTATTTTCCAATACGACAATTTGTAGAAAGGCTGCTTACTCCACTACCATCTTTCCCTGCTGCACCAGATTACCCGCGTCAGTGATCCGGTAGAAATAAACCCCTTTAGCCTTTCCCGATAAGTTCACTACAGAATTACCGGCATCTTCTCTACGTATTAGTAGCGTATTGCGTCCCATCACATCATACACTTCTATCATTTCACCTTCTTTCATTCCAGCGAAATAAAAAACTCCGGTAGATGGATTAGGATATAAGACTATACCACTGCGAATACCGGTCTCTTCAACACTCGTAGCGATAAAAGCATGAACTTTCGCTATAAAAGCATAACCATGGCCTGCCGTTTCTCCTATGGTATCCTGGTCAAAGGCGGTACCATAGGCGCCTTCGCCCACCAGATAAACGTTGCCTTGATGATCCGTGCAAACTCCATAACCAATGTTGAAACCTGCCGCTACCCTGCTACTTGCTCCCTTTGCCCATACTATATTACCAATGCTATTATATTTTATTAGCAGGACTCCTGTCCCTCTATTTTGTCGCAGCGTATCTGTTCCATATACCAATATAGAATCGTTAAAGGTTCCTGTCACATATATACCACCTGTTTCGTCCACACTCAGAGAACCCGCGTTTTCATCTCTATTGCCACCTATATCCCTGATCCATTGGCCGTATCCATTCTCATCGAACTGAGCTATAAATCCATCTATATTGTATGAAGGATTACCCGGGTTGGTGGCTGCGTTCCCATCGATATATATCGTTCCTTTCATGAAGATCCCGGTGACATAAATATGGCCGAATCTATCCGTAGTGATGCCCGTTGCCAGATTTTGGTTTGTACCTCCAGCCGTTGTACCCCATAGTACATTGCCTGAATTGTCATATTTGGCCAAATAGATCGTAGGTGAGTTAGCAATAGAATATATATTGGACAATGTATCTCCCTCTAGTACCAACTCCTGTCCGCTATAGTCTCCCGTGATGTATATATATCCGGCTGCATCTGTTGCGATGCCTGTGGCTTCATTTGCATATTGGCCCTTGCCTGATCTCCCCCATAGCGCATTCCCGGAGGCATCATACTTTACCAGGAAGCTTTTACTATAATAATTTGAATCATTTGTCAGAACGGAACTTCCAAATGTGATAGTCGGACTTTCAAACCTCCCTGCTATGTAGGCATTGCCTGACAGATATGTAGCTATCCCGAAGGCTATATCCTCGCGGGTATTTCCTGCGCTTTTTGCCCAGATCGTATTTCCTGAAGCCCCCAGTCGCGCTACAAAGATATCTCCCCTTCCCACAAAGCTGTTGTAAAGCGTCACACCGCCAAAGGAGATATGATCGCTTTCGTACCATCCCGTTACTACTATGTCCCCATTTGGTGCGCAGGCGATACCTGTAGTATAGTCGTCGCGCATTCCGCCGGCATTGATCGCCCACAGTACATTTCCTGATGCATCATATTTGGCTATGTAGGTATCGACCCGCGTGCTATCGGTATTGATGAGTGTATCATTACCCAATATAATATTGCGGCCTTTATAGCTACCAGTTACATATATATTTCCCATAGCATCTGTACAGACAGACTGGCCCCAGGCCTCGATGCCTGCACCTGTATTACCTCTTGCCCAGCTCCAGCCCGGCGTTTGAGCATGTATTGATGAGACGATCAGTACAAACACGATGAGTGTGATAAGTTGAATTGCTTTCATACGTTATGATTTTATACTACAAAAAAGCTGTTTAAATTTTCCTGGCTGTCACCGATTTGTAAAAGGTTTTGGTTGCCTTGCTTTATATTTCCTAATTTTGATAATAGATGCGACTAATCATTTTCAAATCAGCACATCTTCAAATTTTTAAATCAGCACATGAGCTTCACACTGACCAATAAAGTCCGCATCGTCACCGCAGCATCCCTCTTTGATGGGCATGATGCCGCGATCAATATTATGCGCCGCATCATGCAGGCGAAAGGCGCAGAGGTCATCCACCTCGGCCACAACCGCAGCGCACAGGAGATCGTCGAGACCGCCATCCAGGAGGATGCACAGGGGATTGCCGTCACTTCCTATCAGGGAGGACACGTCGAGTTCTTCAAGTACATGTTTGACCTGCTCAAAGAGCGCAACTGCGGCCACATCAAAATATTCGGAGGCGGTGGCGGCACCATTCTGCCTACCGAGATCGAGGAACTGCATAAATACGGCATAGTCCGCATCTACTCTCCGGACGATGGCCGCAAGATGGGCCTCGAAGGCATGATAGAGGATCTGGTGAAGCAATGCGATTTCCTCACCGTGCCATCGATGAATGGCGAACTCAAAAATATCAACACCAAAGACTGGAAGACCATAGCCCGCTCTATCACCTATGCAGAAAATGGCAACAAGATCGACCTGGGCAAAAAATCTGAAGTAAAGATCCCCGTCCTCGGTATCACAGGTACAGGTGGCGCCGGCAAATCATCTGTCACTGACGAGATCGTTCGCCGCTACCTGATGAACTATCCCGACAAGACCATCGCAGTCATCTCTGTCGACCCATCCAAGAAAAAAACAGGCGGAGCCCTCCTCGGCGATCGTATTCGTATGAATGCGATCTCAAATCCGCGGACCTATATGCGCTCACTCGCCACACGCGAGAGCGATCGCGCACTCAGCGAACATGTGCAGGAAGCTATTGATATCTGCAAAGCTGCTCATTTCGATTTTATCATTCTCGAGAGTGCAGGTGTGGGACAAAGCGACGCCTCTATCCTCGACTACTGCGATGTCTCTATGTATGTCATGACGCCCGAATATGGTGCACCATCTCAGCTGGAGAAGATAAATATGCTCGACTATGCCGATGTCATAGCCATAAACAAATTTGACAAAGCCGGAGCGCTCGACTCGCTCCACGATGTACGCAAGCAGTACAAGCGCAATCATACCATGTTTCAGGCCAAAGATGAAGACCTGCCTATCGTGGGTACCATAGCGTCACAGTTCAATGATGCAGGCGTCAATCATCTCTTCGAGGCGCTTTTCATCGCTGTAGAAAAGAAGACAGGCATTTCCTTCAAAGTCAAACACACCTCAACCAAAAGCACTGCCAGCAAGACACAGGTAATCCCGCCTTCGCGTGTGCGTTATCTCGCTGAGATCGCAGAAACCATAGAGGAATACGACCGCTGGGCAGATGAGCAAAGTGACATCGCCCGCAAGTTGTATCAACTGCAGGGCGTCATTGATATGGTGGAGAAACCGGAGAAGAATTAGAGATTCCCATGCCCCTCACCATCCAAAACTTCGACGAAACCAATGATGAGGTCACCCAGCGCGGCAAAGAATATTTCGATAACGGTGCTGTAGCCTCTCTCGATGATGCCGGTCACGGCGAGTGGCTGGCCACAGTCATAGGCACCAAAGAATATAGCGTAGAAGTATCCCTCAAAAAGAATACGGTCACCAGCACAGATTGCACCTGCTATTTCTTTGAGACAAATCAATATTGCAAGCATGTCGCGGCTACCCTTTACGCCATCCGTGACAGGAAGGATAAGCCTGCTAAAGCTAAGAAACCCAAAGAGCCGAAGATCAAAAGTCCGTTGCAGCAGTTGCAACACGCTGCTGACGCGATGGATGTAGCGTACCTGCGCAGCTTTATCAAAACGCACGCCGTCCACAATAAAGAGTTTACCAATAGTTTTCTCTTTCATGCCAAACAGATAGCGGTCTCTGAGGATACATCCGTAGAAAACTATCGTGAGCTCATCCGCCTCGCCATCGCCAATAGCACAGAGCGCAGCCGAAAGTCCATCCATATAGATGACGACATACTCGCAGGTTATATCAGGCCGCTGTTGGAGCAGGTCAGAAAACATATGGCTGATGAAAACTATCTCGATGCCGTAGCTATTGTTAAGGCGATGATAGAGGAGCTGTCATCCCTGCAGGAGTCTACATTTACCGGAGACAAAACACTCCGGCTCTTTATACAGGCCTTTGAATTGCTCCAGGCTATCGCCACCTCCGATGTACCTTTTGTTTTCAAGGATGATCTTTTTGAGTACACCATAGGCAAAATCGGGACCGGCCTTTTTTCCAATACAGTACTGGAAAAATCATTCCACACGCTGCTTATCCATCTGGCCATAGATAATCAAAAACGGAACAGGCTGCTAGAGTTGTTTGCCAGGAAGGTCAAAGAAAGCAGGCCGCAGTCTCCGCAGTTTTATGGTTATTCTTATCATCCCGCGTGGATCGACTTCCTGTATCTGCAGATAGACCTCCTGCGGCTGATGAAGCGCGATGAGGAGGCCTGGCAGCTACTCCGCGATAATGCCGCATACAATGAGGAAGTAAGGCGCAAAGCAGTGGAATATGCCCTGGAGCACAAAGACTACGGGTACGCCAAACAACTGGTCCAGGAGCGTATGGTCGAGATGAGATCCAGTGATAATCAATACCGCTATCACAAAAGGCCATGGGAAATACTCCTCCTGAAAATAGCCGAAGCAGAAAACGACAAACCTCAGGTACTCACCCTCGCTATGTCTTTGTTGCTCGACACTATGGATATCGCCTACTACCGTATTGCAAAAAAACATGCATCGCCTACTGAGTGGAAATCCGAGGTACAGGCACTGATACAAAAGATATTTTCACGGCACCTTTCTGTCGAGTTTTTGGGCAAAATATATGCCGAGGAAAATATGACAGAAGAGCTGTTTCAGCTGATGAAAAAATATCAGAATATCTATCTCCTCCGCTCCTTTGCCGATATACTCATCCCTCAGCACAAAAAGGAGATCTTCTCCCTATACAGGTCTGCCATAGAAGCATTCGCCATCGAGGCCTTTACATCCAATTACTCCACCATCCGCGACCACATCAATCACATCATCGATCTCGGAGGATTGGATACTGCGCGTGAGATCGTTGCCCACCTCAAAAACATCTACCGGGGCAGGCCCAAACTCCTGGAACAGCTATCTAAAGTTAAGATCCCGGCGTAATTGCATCGTCTCCCATAAACTATTTACCTTTGCAGTACGTCCTTATAAACATGCAAATGCCAGATCCTATTATCAATAAAGTAGCCCAGAAGGCAATAGTCACCATAGACCTCGCCGATTTCTTCCCCAAAGAGGAGGATATAGTTGCTATTGATATGAAAGATTATCTTTTCAAGGGACTCATCCTCCGCGAGGCTGACTTCCGCGATCAGGTCAAAAACACCGATTGGTCCATCTATCAGGATAAATACGTTGTCCTCCACTCATCGGTAGATGCTATCATCCCTATGTGGGCATATATGGTTATTAGCGCGGAACTAACGCCCTACGCAAAAGATATAGCCAATAGCACTCCGGCCCACGCAGTAGAGATATTTATGTATCGTGCTATAGACAAAATAAATCCGGCTGACTACGAAGGCCAGCGTATAGTCATCAAAGGCTGCGGCGACCGGCAGATAGATGCGGCGGCTTTTGTATCCATCACCCAGCGCCTCGCCACATCGGCCCGTGCCCTCATGTACGGCGAACCATGCTCCATGGTCCCTGTCTACAAAAGGGTCGTATCACAATAATTTCCCGCTTTTTACTTTAATATTACATCACCGACCCCGATCTCAAAGACCAACGTCATTGCGACAAATTTTTCCCGCAAAAATAAAATGCGGAAAATTTGGAAGCAATCTATAACTAAAGAGTCAGAGGTGTTAAGTAGTGAAAACAGGGGTCTATTATTAATCTTGAATTTGGAGCTTAGCGATTGACAGCCGGCCTTTTATGCAAAAAAGAAAATACATATCATTCTTCCTTATCGCCATCCTCGGCATCGGCCTGGCATCAGCAGCTATATATGCTGTCAAGCCATCCCTCATCAATGTTTTCACAAAAACAAAAATGGAGGCACCGGGTCTCAAATGGGTCAAGGATACAGCCATGCAGGTATATCCATTCCGGGTAGATGGTGAACTGACCTTCGCCGGCGAGCGCGTACCGATGGAGGAGCCCGATGTCCGCGAGCGCCTCGACCGCGAGCTTCAGATCAATGTCTTCCGCCAGTCCAACACCATCCTCAATATGAAATTGGCTAACCGCTACTTCCCTGATATGGAGCGGATATTGATCGAGGAGGGCGTACCTACTGACTTCAAATACCTTCCTCTGATAGAGAGTGATTTCCGCGACGTCATATCGCCATCCGGTGCGGGAGGTTTCTGGCAGTTCGTGCCCGCCACTGGCAAAATGTACGGCCTCGAAGTAAACGACATCATCGACGAGCGCTACAATATCGAGAAGTCCACCCGCGCAGCATGCACGTACCTCAAAGCTGCCAAAGAGCGCCTGGGCTCATGGACCGCTGCTGCTGCTTCATACAATTTCGGGGTAGACGGCGTGGCCGGAAAACTCGATGCGCAGCACACGACCAACTATTATGATCTGTCGATCACCTCGGAGACGTCACGTTATGTTTTCCGTATGCTGGCTATGAAAGTCATCTTTGCCGATCCTGAGCGCGCGGGCTATCACCTGCAGACGGAAGATCTCTATCAGCCCGTGCAGTACACAGTAGTGGAGGTTGACTCCACCATCACCAATCTCGCCGACTTCGCAGAGTCACAAGGTTTGAAATACAAAGAGCTCAAACAGCTCAACGCATGGATGCGAAATACATCCCTGCCCAATAAGGCGAAAAAAACCTATCAGATCAAGATACTGATCAGGTGATTTACCGGATAGGACATTTTTGATTATCATTATTTCCTAAATCAAAACCATGAAACGTATCTCCATTCTTTGCTTGATCCTCACTATATCCGCGCTCAGGCTATTCTCGCAGGATGAAAAAGTCACTGCATTTGTAGCTGAGGGCGTAAAACTTCACGACAAAGGCAACTATTCAGCAGCCGTTAAGGAGTTCCAAAAAGCTTTGGCTATCGACGCAAATTCCACATTGGCTCTCTATGAATCTGCCAATACTTACTTCGCCATGAAGAATTACGATAAGGCCATCGAACATACCGACAAGATCATATCCCTGCATAAAGGGAATGTCGATGAGTCGTATGTCCTGAAAGGCTCCGCACTGGACCTCCTCAATAAACCGCTGGATGCCATTGCCACCTATAAGCAAGGAATCAAGGACTATCCAGACGATTATTTCCTCTACTACAATCTTGCGCTTACATCCTACAATCAGAAACTCATCCCGGAAGCGGAAGAGGCACTAAAGAAGGGACTTGTCCTCAATCCCCAGCACGCCAGCAGCCATTTACTGCTTGGCTATATTAAACAGGAGCAGGGCGACAGGACCAAATCGCTTTTAGCCCTTTACAATTTCCTCCTGCTCGAGCCAGCCAGCCAGCGCACAAAGGTCGCTTTAGAACAACTCACCACACAGATGAAAGCTGGCGTGGTAAGGAAGGATAAAAAGACCACAAATATTTTCATGAATACGTCTGTATCACCTGGCGACGATTCCAGTTCAGCCGCATCATTTCGGGCGGCGGACTTTTCTCTCTCCATAATGGAGGCTGGCAAGGACATCGACAAGAACAAACACAAAACAGAGCAGGAGCTATTCGTATCAAGCACTGGCACCTTTTTGGGCATCCTCGGAGAATTGAAAAAAGACAACAAAGGCTTCTGGTGGAATTACTACGTAGATTTCTTCTATGCCTTGGATAAAGCAAAGCATATAGAAGCATTCTGCTATTACATCACTCAATCTAAAGATGACAAAGAGATCAATACCTGGCTAAAGAAAAACAAATCTAAAGTCACTGCTTTCGCAGACTGGTATGGCAAATATGACAGACGCTGATCGAAATTAATTCTGCTAATTCTTTAATTCTGTAAATTCTGATACCGACTATACTCTTTTGATCTCCGCCCCTATCGCATTCAGGCGCGTATCGATGCGCTGATAGCCGCGATCTATTTGATCTATATTATTGATGGTAGACTTGCCGTCTGCCGAGAGCGCTGCGATCAGCAGCGATACTCCGGCGCGGATATCCGGCGACGACATCGTGATGCCGCGTAGATTATGTTCCCGGTTGAGGCCGATCACAGAGGCCCTATGCGGGTCGCAGAGTATGATCTGTGCACCCATGTCTATCAGCTTATCTACGAAGAAGAGCCTCGACTCAAACATCTTCTGATGTATCAGCACCGAACCCTTGGCCTGTGTAGCCACCACGAGTACGATACTGATCAGGTCTGGCGTAAATAATGGCCATGGTCCATCCGCCACAGTCAGTATCGAGCCATCTATAAATTTCGATATCTCATAGCGCTCCTGAGCCGGGATGAAAATATCATCTCCCTTCAGCTCCATTTGTATCCCTAGCTTCTGAAACACCGGAAGTATATTACCCAGATGCTCCAGTCCACAGCCCTTGATATTGATCTCAGACTGCGTCATCGCCGCCAGCCCGATGAATGAACCTATCTCTATCATATCCGGTAGCATACGATGCTCCGTGCCACCTAGCGCATCGACACCTTCGATATACAGCAGATTAGACCCGATCCCGCTGATCTTTGCACCCATGCGGTTTAGCATAGAGCATATTTGCTGGAGGTATGGTTCGCAGGCAGCATTGTAGATCGTAGTCTTGCCTTTTGCCATCACTGCCGTCATCACGATATTGGCGGTACCTGTCACCGACGGTTCGTCGAGCAGGATATAAGTTCCCCTCAGATGATCGGCCTCTATCGAGTAGAAACTATCCTCCGAGTCAAAGTTGAATCGTGCACCCAGTTTCTCAAAACCAAGGAAGTGCGTGTCCAGCCTCCTGCGCCCTATCTTATCGCCACCCGGCTTTGGCATGTATGCCTTCTTGAATCGCGTCAGCAGCGGTCCGATGATCATGATAGAGCCCCTGAGCGCCGCGCCCTTCTTGCGAAATACATCTGACTGCAGATATTCCAGATTCACTGCATCCGCCTGGAATGTATACGTATCCTCATTCACGCGCTCCACCTTTACGCTCAGGTCACGCAGTATATCGATGAGCAGATTGACGTCACGTATATCCGGTATGTTGCTGATGGTGATCTTCTCAGGCGTGAGCAGCACCGCACAAAGTATTTGTAATGCTTCATTCTTCGCACCCTGTGGCACCAATTCTCCTTTGAGTTTCCTCCCTCCTGTTACTTCAAATGCATTTGGCATAATAGTATTAAGTAATAAGTATTTAGTATTAAGACTAAATACAAATCAAAGCAAAATAGGCTGGTGACTGGCGACTTCCTACTCAAGACTAGCAACAACACCTTGTGAAGTGTATGCTTTTATAAAGCACAGCTTGGATAAAGTCTCCCCTTTGGGGAGATTTAGAGGGGCCGTTTTTTAATAAGATAATACAATGTCTTCATGTATTCATTGTTCAATCCGATCAGTCCGTACTCACTTTGCCACCATAGGTTTTCATCAAACTGTGAGTCATGTGCTCCCCGCATGATCACCTGGATACCTTCTTTTGCAAAACGTTTTTTGTAAACCTTCCCCGCGCGTCTTGTATGAAACAAGTTGGTCACTACAAGTACCTTTGTGATCTTATGCTCCCTGCAGTAGCCGATCAGCGTATCAGCCTCTTCGATAGTACTGGTGCCATATCTCAATACCGTGACCATCGAGTCAGGCACACCATTGCGCAGTATATTCTTCCTGAGCAGTTCGCTTTCATATACCGTATCCCCCATGATGAGGAATGCCCGCTCCAGGTTGCCTCCGGGGCAGATGATATGTTTGGCATATCCTTCTTTGTAGAGCCTCGCTCCTTCATTTCCTCTATCAAAAGCATTACCTGATAGCACGACCATTAGATCGGCTTTTTCAGGATCATCCTGCTTCATCAGAAAATTGGAAAAACTACGGAGTATCGGCGTCTTGAAAACAACACCCACCGCGATGAGCATGATGCAAAGGCAAAGAAAAGCCAGGATATTCCTTCTCACGGTTGTATTGGTCTAGAGTCTATTGTCAAATATCCAGCGTCTTATATCTTGCTATTTAGCCAGGCTATCTCATCCAGGAAAACCTTCTCCCTGTCAGCCGCTGGCTCATTATGTAGTTCATGGTAGAAACCATCATAGGCTTTGAATGTGATCAGGTCCTTGGTGCCATTCAGCGCAAAATCTTCAGATCCGGAAAAGGCGATCAGCTTATCATCCGTACCGTGTAGCAGGAGCAAGGGCACTTCGAGCTCAGTGGCATTTGCCAGGGCCCATTTTGCTGCATTGTATGTATCAAAGAAAGTGCCTGCTCTCGCAGTGCCATGCACCAGTGGGTCTTGCTCGTACTTTCTTACTTCCGCTTTATCCCGAGAGAGAGTGCTCGTGTCCAGTTTCGCCTGCTCAGCAAACTTAGGATAGATAAAACGCATGATCCGTGCGAGGAATATCTGTATCGCCGGCGGGTCAAATGCTAGCCTCAGCCATGGCGATGTCACTATGGCGCCTGCCAGTTTCGGCTTTCTGCGCAACAGGTAGTTTAATACCATATTGCCACCCATGCTATGTCCATACAGGAACTTCGGTACTCCCGGAAATCTAGTCTCCGCTTCATCCAGAATAATTTTGACAGAATTCAGGCTGGCATCCAGGCTTGGCGAATATCCCCGTGGGCCCACGGTATGTCCATGCCCATATTGGTCAAAGGCCAGTACAGCATATCCCTCGCGGCCCAGCCGCTCCGCCACGTGCGCATAGCGCCCGCTATGCTCTCCGAACCCATGCACCAGGCAGATCACCGCTTTCGTTTGCACCGGACTCCATCCTTGCGCATAAAACCTCGTTCCGTCCTGTGTCCAATTCCATTCAAAATGATTCATGAGATGTTTTTAAGTTGTGAATGATTTATCATTCATTTCAAATGTAGAAATTATCTTTGAGATATAATTTACATCCGGTCCTCCCTTCAATTAACACACATGAAAAGAATGCTTATTCTCATCGCTATATTGATACTGATCCCTGCCCTCTACGTTGGGGGCTTTATCCTTTATGGCACTATTACACGGTTTCAGCCAGCGCCCATAGAAGATGTAGCAGTAGAGAAGGCAAGTGCTCCCGTGACACGTACCATATCACTCGATGATACGCTCTCATTTATGATATGGAATATAGGCTACGGAGGCCTCGGAGCAGAGACGGATTTTTTCTATGATGATGGCAAAATGGTAACAACCCCGGAGGAATGGGTGAAGAAATATACTGATGGCATCAATACTACGATCAAAGAAAACAAAGACGTGGATTTCATCTTCATACAGGAGGCAGACCGCCATGGCAAACGCAGCTGGAATATTGACGAGGTAGCTGGCATCAGCTCACAAGTCCCTGACCACAACTACGCTTTCGCAGTCAATTTTAATATAAAGTATCTACCCTTTCCCTATCTCGATCCGATAGGCAATGTCTATGGAGGTATTTTAAACTGTACACGTTACACTCCCATAGAGTCAAAACGCATAGCTCTGCCGGGTATCCCCGATTGGCCTAAAAAAGTCTTCTACCTGGAGCGCTGCCTGCTGATGCAGCGATTCAAACTGCCAAACGACAAAGAACTGGTGGTGATCAACACGCACTTCGAGGCCTATGACGATGGCTCGGTGAAAAAAGAGCAAATGAAGCTCACCAAAAAGATCCTCGAAGAAGAATACGCCAAAGGCAATTATGTTGTGCTCGGCGGTGATTGGAATATCGCTCCCTCGGATTTCAACGTAAAAAAATGGGAAAAGGAAATCAACCATGACAAACTCTACGAGATGAATAATGACTCCAACTACATCAAAGGCTGGAAATATGTATACGATCCCAACACCCCATCCAATCGGAAGAACAACCACTCTTTTGATCCTAAAACAACTTTCACCACTGTGATAGACTACTTCTTTGTTTCACCCAATATAGATGTGGTGGAAGTGAAGGGCATAGATGCAGGATTCAAATACTCCGACCACAACCCGGTGCGCGTAAGACTCAAAATGAAACCGCTCCATCCCGTAGTGGAAATACAAGACACCGTAGGCACAGTGCAGGATAGTTCAGCTATCGCCATGGACTCCACCGCTGTGGAAAAACCATCAGCAAAAGAAAAGAAGGAAGACAAAAAGGAGCCTAAGAAACCTGAATCAAAATCGGACAAAAAGGCCGCTACTAAAGAGGAAAATACCACAGAAAAGAAAGCTGTAAAGCAGACAGACAAACCCAGGAAGAAACAAGAACAATAAATTTTCAGGAAACAGTTTTGCGATCATTCAAGTAGAGATCCATATATCAGATCATAAACTCTGAACTCATTTTCTTCAATTTTAAAGGCTATGACCCAGTTTTTGTAGATAAGGCAACTATATGATTTTGCTTCGAGATTCTTGTTACGGCACAAAGGCCATTGCACATGGTTCAGCCGGGCATATTCAGCTATGTAATCAACAAATTTTTCGATCCAACGATCCCCAGCTCCGGGACTATTTATATTATCGATAAATTCGGCGATATCAAGCATTTTCTCTGATGCTATATCGCTAAATAATACATTCATGATGCCTTGCGCTTTTGTCTTTTCGCCTTCAGTTGCTCCTTGATCTCTTTTAAAACCTTAGCGGATTCTTTAAATTCACCCACAGGACGATCAAGGTATTCCTTTAGCTCTGCATCAGTTGCCATCCGACCGATACCGAAAGCAACATCATGGTTGCTTAGCTTTTTATGAGATTCTTTCAGCATATTTCAAAAAGTTAGCTCTCCAAAGATAAAGCTATTTATGCATTTTTAAGTGTGCCTGTATTTTGCGGGCACTTTTTACACCATCACCCGCTGGCTGAGCTTCTGCCGGATCATAGAGACCAGCACATCTATCGCCACCAGGTTTTCGCCACCCTGCGGTACGATGATATCGGCAAATTTTTTGGTGGGTTCGATAAACTGGTCATGCATCTTTTTGACCAGGCCATAGCGCTCTATCACATCATCTACATCGCGCCCGCGCTCATGCATATCGCGATGGATGATGCGGATCAGCCTGTCGTCAGCCTCTGCATCTACAAATACTTTGATATTGCACAACTCCCTGAGCTGCACATCCGTGAATAGCAATATCCCCTCTATGATGACCACATGCCTCGGCTCGATGGGCACCGTTTCCTTCTGCCTCGTAGAGGTGATATAGTCGTAGGTGGGTTCATCGATGATCTGACCGGCTCTGATCTGGGTCAAATGTTTGTTTATCAACTCAAACTCTATCGATGCGGGATGGTCAAAGTTAATGAGCTGACGCTGCTCCAGTGTGAGATGAGAATTGTCTCTATAGTAGGCATCCTGTGACATCACGGCCACATCTGCGGTGGTAAATTTCTCCATGATCCGCCTGACCACCGTGGTTTTACCCGATCCCGAACCGCCCGCTATACCTATTATGATGCTCTCCATATGGGTTTTAAAGATAGAAAAAAACTTCGCGCACCCAATGTATTTGGCTGTTTCCGGATTTCCGGATTTCCAGGTTTTCCTGATCCCTTATCAGCCTTTAACATCCCTTACCAACCCCATTTCGCAATTATTATGTATTTTTACAGCAAAATTAAGCACCATGTTCGGATTAGGCACACCTGAGATAATATTGATACTTGCAGTAGTATTGGTTCTTTTTGGCGGCAAAAAGATCCCTGAGTTAATGCGCGGTTTAGGCCAGGGCGTCAGGGAGTTCAATGCAGCTAAATCTAATATCAAGACTGAGATAGAAGAAGGCATGAAAGAAAAACCTACACAGGTTCCTCCTTCCGACGTCAAGTAATTGTTTCTAAAACTTAGGCATCTTACTATATTTGGATGCTCCTCTATGCAGTAGTATAGGAGAGTATCCATTTTCATTTTTATAAGACTGCGAGTCTCTTCCCCCATAGATGCTTGTATTAAAGCCCCCTTCGGGGGTTTGGGGGCCAATATGTACAAAACACTCACAGACATACGATCAGCCCTCGACTCCGGACAGACCACGATCACGGACCTCGTCACGAAATACCTGGCCAATATCGACGCCAATAAGAACCTCAATGCCTTCCTCGAGGTATACGGCGATGAAGCACTCAAACGCGCCGGAGAACTCGACCAAAAAACCAAAGCCAAAGGAAAACTATACGGCCTGGTGATAGGCATCAAGGACAATATCTGCTACACCGGTCACAAGGTCTCTGCCGGCTCCAAAATACTTGAAGGATTCCAATCCATATATTCCGCCACGGTGGTAGAGCGCCTGCTCGCAGCTGATGCGATCATCATAGGCCGGCTCAACTGCGACGAGTTTGCCATGGGCTCCAGCAACGAGAACTCCGCCTATGGCCCCGTACTCAATGCGCTCGACAATGCCCGTGTGCCCGGTGGCTCATCCGGTGGATCTGCGGTAGCTGTGCAGGCTCATATGTGCCATGCTTCGCTTGGCTCTGATACAGGTGGCTCTATCCGCCAGCCGGCCTCGTTTTGCGGAGTCGTCGGCTACAAGCCCACATACGGTCGCGTTTCGCGGTATGGCCTGATCGCCTATGCTTCCTCATTTGACCAGATAGGACCTTTCTCTCATTCGGTAGAGGATACCGCTCTCATCATGGAGGTGCTCGCAGGAGCAGATGACTTCGACAGTACGGCATCATCCAAACCTGTGCCTCTGTATTCTGCGGAAAAATTTGAAGGCAAAGCCAAAATAGCTATTCTCAAAAACACCGTAGACCATAGCGGCATCAATCCCGAGGTCCGCGCAGAGACGGAGAAGGTCATCGCTAAACTGAGATCAGAAGGGCATACCGTAGAAGAAGTAGATTTCAGCCTTACCGATTATCTCATTCCCGTTTATTATGTGCTTTCTACCGCCGAGGCATCTTCCAATCTTGCCCGTTTCGACGGTGTGCATTATGGTTATCGTTCACCACGCTCGACCGATATGGATAGCGTATACAAACTCAGCCGCACTGAAGGCTTTGGCAAGGAAGTAAAGAACAGAATCATGCTCGGCACATTCGTGCTGAGCGCCGGATATTATGATGCCTATTACTCTCGTGCGCAGAAAGTACGCCGCATGCTCAGCGAGCAGATCAGCGCGATCTTCAAGAAGTATGACTTCATCCTCATGCCTACTGCACCTTCGGTAGCATTCAAATTGGGCGAGAAGACCAGCGATCCTACAGAGATGTACCTCGCAGATATATACACCGTACTCGCCAATCTCGTAGGCACACCAGCGATCTCTTTGCCACTGGCAAAGAACTCAGAAGGCCTGCCGATAGGCATACAGCTTATGGCTGAAAAACACGCTGATGCTAAACTCTTCGCATTCTCGCGCACTTTAATGAATTGACCGGTTTTATTCTGATCCGGATAAATAGGCTAACCCAGCAATTGCTGATATTTCTCCAGTATCCAGGCCCTGTCGGCTATGTTTGAGGTGCTTTCGATCGCCTTTTTCAGTGAGGCCATTTGCACTTTGTTTTTTACATCGGCCCGATAGAGTTTCATGGTCAGCCGGGCGAAGTTGCCATAGTTGATCTGATTTTGCTCGGATATGAGTTTCTTGCGGCGCAGGAGTATCCTGAAGCTTTCTTTGAGTGATAGCAGCGGCTCATATTCCCCCAGTTCATAGTAGGTCTTCATCAGTGTCACCTTGGCATCCAGCAGGTAGAAGACATCTGTATACTCCACATCCTGCAGCAGCTTGAGTACTTTGTCATATTTGCCTGTGGCAAAGTAGTACCGCGCGCTATTGAATGTATAAGCATTTTTCTGCTCACTTTTTTTTAGTTTATCGAGATACTTGTCTATGAAATTGGAAGTCCATTTATAGTCTTTATTTCTAAGTCCTATAGTCACTATATTTTTGTAGTCCCATGGATTGAGCACGCCATAGTCGTACATCAGTCCGCGCACCAGTGCATCTTTGTACAGTGTGAATATCTCCCTCTGGTATTCCGGCCTGCCGGAGTTGATCTTTCGTATGCAGTAGTTCTGTGCAAAGGCAAATCCCTCTCTCTGTGTTGCTACCTGCAGCTTATCTGCATTTTTGAAAAGGATATCCTTCAGCTTGTAGTAATGCTCCTCCTCCCCTGGCTCCGTTAGTGTCAGTATGACCTGGTGATACAGGTCTGCTACAGGAGTGAGTGGTTTGCGCCGGAGATGTTCCAGCATCTCTTTGAGTAGTGTGAAGTCATCATCGAGATTGAGGAAATGCTTGTAGTGCAGTATAGCAGCACTGTACCTGAGCTTATTGATGAAATAAAATGTGTCAAGGCTGTCGACGGCCTCAGTCAGGTGCTTTTCAGTGGTACGCTCCTTCCTGTTTTCGAGAAAGGTATTGTGCTGCGCATGCAGACGGAAAGTATGAAAGTAATAATCACGGTCGCGGTAAGGAGTCTCCTCCAGCTTGCGTACGGCCAGTGCATACGGCTCACTGAAGTTCTTGACAAGTCCCCTGTGATTGTAAGCATCGAGCAGGTAGTATGCGTCATCCGGCCCTTCCTGCTTCATACGCTCGATGGATACAAAGCTTTCCGCCTTTTTGAGCATGTCCGATAACAGTCTTGCATATTGTATCGTGGTGAAGGTCCTGGTGCCATGAGCATTCTTCCAGATATGTATCCTGTCAGGCGCTTCTGTTGGTTTGGTTTTATAGTACTGCACGAGATAGCCTATCAGCCGGATGAGCTTCTCATCCTCATTGTGATAGGGCGATGCGATAAATTTGGCAAAGCGGTTCAGCTCATGCGCATTCATCGTAGCCAGCAGATAGTGGAGTTTGGTATCCTGCATACTTGCAAAGTACTATTGGAATAAAATATAAGCCTGAAAGTATTACAATTAATTGAATTTACCCCTCATTATGTAAAAATCATGACGTATATAGGTCATAAAATGTACTTTTTTTACCCATAGTATCTCCGTTCATTTGTACAATCAGAGACTACCAAATACACAAAATGGCTAACTTTAAAGACTATACAATGAAGACATCTCGCACCCTACTCACCGCTATCCTGCTGCTATTGGCCATCAGGAGTTTTGCACAGTCTGCCGGAC
Source organism: Bacteroidota bacterium (assembly GCA_025963485.1). GTDB lineage: Bacteria > Bacteroidota > Bacteroidia > Chitinophagales > LD1 > UBA1941. The sequence continues at coordinate 34,169 of JAOQAO010000067.1, forward strand.
CGGACCGGACTATCTCTTGCATATACGACGGGGATGTGACTATGGCTGGTACCGGCACAGGCTATTGGACCGAGCGCGCGGGCAACCCGGGCTATGTCAATTTGAATTTCGCCAGCCAGCCAAACAGTACTTTTACTTATTTTACCACACCGGGTACTTATGGATTCATTTGGCACTCGGGTGGACAGAGTGATACTGCATTGGTAGTCGTCACTGGCAGGCCTGCCGCGGGTATAGACCGGTCTGTTATTACCACTTCCTTTCCAGGCGGCTCTACGATCATGACTGCCAGGGGCAGCGGCACCTGGACTCCATACGGGGGCAATCCTGGCTCTGCGATCATTGACGATCCTGATTCAGCTGCCACTGCCATCAGGGATTTTACCTGGCCGGGATCGTATAGCTTCATCTGGACAAATGCCAGCGGATGCTCAGATACAGCACAGGTAGAGGTTACAGCGTCATCTTGCACTTTCTCCGTCATGGATACGGTCCTTGATGTTATGTGTTTTCTAGACCATGGTGTTGTCAGAATAGGTGCCTCAGGTGGTACTCCTCCGTATCTCTATCGGGAAGGGATAAATGGCACATGGCAAACCGACCATAGGTTCATATCATATAATGGCGAGCAGGATACATTCTATGTGCAGGATGCCAGTGCTTGTGTACAGTCCATTGTAGAGACTATGTCAAGTCCTGGCCTTGGCCCTAGTATGTCTGCTTATGCTAGCAGCATCGTCGCTCCGGGCGGCACAATCTACCTATCCTGTATGACTGATGGTATCATCAGGTCTATCGAATGGTACGGACCTCCGGGTTCTTCTTTCTCCACAGCAGCTAATCCAGCGATACCCAATGTAACTGATGGCTACGAAGGATATTACCAAGTGAAGATTACCGATATAAACGGATGCTACATGTATTCTTCTGGGATGTATGTAGCAGTGGCCGGCGCGGCCGGTGTCAATCAGAATACCCCTTGTACCACATTACCTGGTGGGAGTGTGACAATGAGTGCAAGTGGTACCGGTACCTGGGCCGCACTGGCGGGCAATCCCGGCACGGCGACGATCGTATCTCCGACCGATTCGGGCACTGTCATCAATGCATTTAGTACCGCCGGCACATATGGATTCGTATGGACCTATACAGGCGGCCTGACGGATACCGTGCTGATCACGGTGAAAGCCAAGCCTAATGCGGGAGTGGACCGGACAGCTAGTGTGGGTGGTTCTGCTACTATGGCTGCGTCAGGTACAGGCTCATGGTACGCCCGCTATAACAATCCTAGCTCAACTACCATCACATCGACCACATCACCGACAACCACTATTACTTCCTTCAGCACGCCAGGTACTTACTACTATATATGGACCAATAGCAGCGGCTGCACTGATACTGCTGCGGTGGTAGTCACTGCCGCATTTGGTGCAGGACCCGATCAGACACTATCATGCATATCCCTGGCCGGTGGCTCGTCTACGATGGCAGCGATGGGTACCGGTACATGGTCTGCACGTGCGGGCAATCCGGGCACTGCTACCAGCGGCTCTGCTACCAGCGCTACGACCACGATCACTACATTCAGCGCAGCTGGCACCTATGGATATATATGGACGGGCACAGGCGGACAGAAGGATACCATGCTGATCACCATCACGGCTAAACCCAATGCCGGCGCTGACAAGTCGGCTATAGTGAACGGCCAGGCTACGATGGCAGCTACCGGCGCGGGTACCTGGACAGCCCTGTCAGGCAATCCCGGCACTGCTACCATCACCACACCTACCTCGGCTACCACCACTATTACACTTTTCAGCACTACTGGCACCTACCGCTATATCTGGACCAATAGCAGCGGCTGCAAAGATACAGCTGCAGTAGTTGTGACCAATGGCACGATAAGTGCCGGACCTGATCGCACCATATGCCAGTCCACATATATTTTAATGCAGGCTACTGGTTCTGGCACATGGACATCGCTCAGCAGCAATCCGAGCATAACACATGTATCGCCACCGACCTCGCCTACCGGATCTGTGCAGTATCTCGATGTAGTAGGGACGTACGGCTTTGTATGGACCAGTGGCAGCCTCAGCGATACTGTTTATATCACAACTATCGCCAAGCCCTATACCGGTGGTACTATATATGCCTGCTCCAGAGATACCAGCGTGACCACAGTAGCCTCAGGTACGGGTGTATGGAGATTTCTGTCAGGCCCTGCCGCGGTAGTGATCGCAGATACCACAGCAGCGGTCACCACTATCCGGCTAAACGGTACATCTTCGGGTTTTTATTACTTTTCATGGGTCAATAGTGCGGGATGCTCTGATAGTTTCAGAGTATATACGCTCAGTTGTGGACTCGCAGGTGTGGACCAGTCTACAGGCTGTCCTTCCTCCCTGTCAGGTAGCACCGTGACTATGGATGCTACCGGTACCGGCTCCTGGGCTGCACGAGCTGGCAACCCAGGTACAGCCACCATCACATCGGCCAGCAGCCCCAATACTACGATCACCAACTTCAGTACTGCAGGTATTTATGGCTTTGTCTGGACATCATCAGGCGGCGTGAAAGATACTGCCCTGGTCAATGTCAGCCTGAAGCCAAATGGTGGCGCAGATAAGACAGCATCTGTAGGCGGCACAGCCACGATGGCGGCTAGCGGCACAGGATACTGGGGCAACCTTTCGACCAATCCCGGCTCAGCTACTATTACCTCTATCAACAGTTCCTCTACTACGATCACTTCATTTAGCGCGCTGGGTACTTATCTTTTCCTATGGGTAAACTCCGGCGGGTGCCAGGATACTGTAGCAGTCGTAGTCAGTTCTTTTGGAGCGGGTCCCGACCGTAGCGCCTCCTGTGTCACGCTACCAGGCGGCAGCGTCACGATGGCTGGCTGGGGCTCTGGTACATGGACCGCCCGCACTGGTAATCCGGGAACTGCTACCATCACCTCTGCCAGCAGTGCGACGACCACCATCACTACATTCAGCGCAGCAGGCACCTATGGCTTCGTATGGACAGCAGCAGGCGGACAGACAGATACGGCGCTGGTGACTATCACCTCTGTGGCCAATGGAGGCCCGGATCAGACCGCATCCGTGAGCGGATCGGCTACTATGGCAGCTACAGGTAGTGGCTTCTGGTGGGCTGTATCAGGCAATCCCGGTACAGTCAATATCACCGATATTGTTTCTCCTACTACGACCATTACCGGATTCAGCGCACAGGGTACCTACAGATTTGCGTGGAACAGCGGTTCCTGCCCGGATACAGTATCCATAGTGGTCGGCGCAGGTGCATTCTCTGCCGGGCCTGATGTCTTTGCATACTGTGTAGTGCCGACGGGAGGCATCACTCAGATGGCTGGCTCTGGTACCGGTACCTGGTCAGCCCGCGCGGGCAATCCCGGCACCGCAACCATCATGGCGCCGACGAGTCCTACTACGTATATTCTCAGTTTCTCTGCTACCGGTGTCTATGGATATGTATGGACAGCAGCTGGTGGCCAGACCGATACTGCGCTGGTCAACGTGTTACCCAAACCTAATGCCGGAGCAGATCAGTTCGCTACTACCGGCAACTCAGCTACCATGGCCGCTACAGGCGCTGGTACATGGACCGCCCAACCAGGTAATCCGGGTACTGCCACGATCACTACTCCTGCCAGCCCTACCACGACAATAACAGCTTTCAGCGCAGTGGGCACCTACTACTATATCTGGACCAATAGCAGCGGGTGCAATGATACTGCAGTTATCACTGTGACATCAAGCACCTTCAGCGCGGGCCCGGACAGGACAGTATCATGTATCACCACACCGGGAGGCTCCGCTACTATGGCGGGTACCGGATCCGGCACCTGGACTGCACGCACGGGCAATCCCGGTACTGCATCTATCGTATCTGTTACGAGCCCGACTACATCGATTACTACATTCAGTGCAGCGGGTGTCTATGGCTTTGTATGGACCGCATCCGGAGGCCAGACCGATACCATGCTGGTCACCGTGACAGTGAAACCTAATGCAGGGATCGATCAGTCAGCTATCAACGGAGGCTCAACTACTATGGCAGCTACAGGCGCTGGTACGTGGACCGCCCAGTCAGGCAATCCGAGTACTACCGCGATCACCACTTCTACCAGCCCCACGACGACTATCACGGCTTTCAGTGCAGTAGGCACTTTTTACTATATCTGGACCAATAGTAGCGGATGCAGCGATACCGCCGCTGTCATCGTGACATCGGGCAGCTTCAGCGCAGGTCCGGACAGGACAGTATCATGTGTCACTACACCGGGTGGCTCCGCTACTATGGCGGGTACCGGATCCGGTACATGGACTGCACGCGCGGGCAATCCCGGTACAGCATCCATCGCATCTGCTACGAGTCCTATTACATCCATTACCACATTCAGTGCGGCGGGTGTATATGGTTTCGTCTGGACATCATCTGTCGGGCAGAAAGACACCGCGCTCGTCACCGTGACTGCAAAACCTAATGCTGGTACCGATCAGTCAGCTACTACCGGCGGCTCTGCTACGATGGCCGCTACCGGTACCGGCACCTGGACCGCTCTATCAGGCAATCCAGGTACCGCGACCATTACATCACCCACCAGTCCTACTACTACTATCAGTGCTTTCAGCTCAGCTGGTACTTATCGCTTCAGATGGACCAGCGGTGGATGTGCAGATACCGCGGCCGTAGTAGTAAGCACTATATCGGCCTGCGGCATGGCCCTGACAGATAGCACCCACCGCCCGAGCTGCTCAGGGTCCAGCACTGGAGAAGTATTCCTGTATATCACAGGAGGCACTGCTCCATATCAGTACAAACTAGGATTTAACGGTACATGGCAAACATCCAATCAATTCACAAATCTAAGTTCAGGAGCCAGGATGTACTATGTGAAGGATGCTACAGGATGTACTGATTCCATCTCGATCACACTGACAGCAGGTTTTGTAGCCGTACCATCTATCAGCTACATCCCCCTTGGCAACAGGACTTATCAATTTACAGCCAACGATCTGGGTTTTTATAACCCCGGATACTGGTGGGCTTACGATGTCAATAATTTCATCACAACTACTACCGGACCGAAGACGGTCACTTATACCTATTCCACCACCGGGGCTCACTCTATGTGGGTAATGGTCGGCGAGGGGACAGCTTTGACATGTTCCACTATGGATTCTGTCAGCTTTATTATACCATCTTCCTGTAGTCTGCACGATTCGCTTTCTTACACTGCCCTGGGTGGTACGCAGTATAGTTTTAGTGCGCACACTACCGGAGCGACCCGTCCCGGATACTTCTGGACAGTACCCGCTACCTGGACACACGTGTCAGGCGCCGGAGGCTCGGCCGTATATTCTGTGCCATCATCAGGTATATACAGTGTGACGCTGACCACCGTAGACTCCACCACTGAGTGCGGGTACACACAAACTATAAATGTCAACCTCTCTCCATCATGTTCACTGGTGCTTTATGACACCCTGACTGACCCTGCATGCGTGCTCAATAGTGGTGTGATGAGGCTCACCGCAGCAGGTACGCCGCCATATCAATATCGCATGGGCATCAATGGTACATGGCAGTCCTCTAATATTTTTTCCGGCTTATTCGCAGGCATCGATACATTCTATGCGATGGATGCAGGCAGCTGTGTGGTCAGCGTCATAGATACGCTGGTCAGGTCGGGTTATCCGGTCGTAGCTCCTGCCAGCAATAGTCCTGTAGGACTCGGCGGTACGATCACGCTTTTCAGAAATGGATCCGGAGCAGGTACTTTCCCTACCACATCATGGACCGGGCCCAATGGTTTCACCTCATCGGCTATCGACCCGACCATATCAGGCGCTACCGCAGCAGCTACCGGTATATATACGGTCAAATACGGTGATGTATTCTGCAAAGTGTCAGACTCCATTCTCGTGATGGTCGGTAGCGGAGGCGCTGGCCTCGACAAGCTCGTATCCTGTGTCACACTGCCCGGAGGAGTCGCCACTATGCTGGCGTACGGGAGCGGCACCTGGACTGCCTTGCCTGGCAATCCGGGCACGGCTACGATCACCAATCCTTCTGATCCGGCTACTCCTATTACCAGCTTCTCAGCGGCTGGTGTTTATACATTCCTCTACACGACTACCGGACCTCAGATCGATACAGCCCGTATCACCGTGACGACTATGCCCGACGCTGGTCCTGATAGATCCCTGAGCTGTGCACCACTGTCAGGTGGCAGTGTCACTATGGCCGCCACAGGTACAGGCACATGGACTATCCGCACTGGCAATCCCGGCACCTCCCATATCACCTCTACTACCAGCCCTACCACGACGGTCACGACATTCAGCGCACCAGGCACGTACTATTATATCTGGACAAATGCCGGAGGCTGTAAAGATACAGCCGCTGTGACCATCACCTCTATACCTAATGCACCGGTGCTGTATGCCACCGGCGGCTGTCCCGGCACTGATACGATCACCATCAATGTCGTACCGGGTACCAACCAGATCACCTGGCTGCTCAATGGGGGGATAGTGCATACTTCCATTCCGACGGATACCACTTTCGTACCTACCGTGCCAGGGTCGTACACAGCTACTGTTACCAGCGGCCTGTGCCAGTCTGCGGCATCCAATGCGACGACCCTACTCTCATGCCTCTCAGACTCCGTCTGGCCGGGAGATGCTAATCACGATGGTGTAGCGGACAATAATGACCTGCTGCCTATCGGTATAGCATATGGGCTAAATGGTTTCACCCGTCCGGATCAGTCTATCGTCTGGAATGCGCATTATGCTGCGGACTGGGGTGTGCAGTTCGTCAATGGAACAAATACCAAGCATGCCGACTGTGATGGCAATGCTGTAGTAGATGCTAATGATACAACCGCTATCCTTCTGAACTTCGGCCTCACGCATACCAAAACCGGCGGATACGGCCAGCCATGGCGATCTGGCGCACCGGGTATCAAGCTTGAGTATTCTAAAGACACAGTTGCCGCCGGAGATACACTCACCGTCTCCATGATACTCGGAGACTCCATCACACCGGCTACTAATATCTATGGCTTCGCATTTAACTATCACTATGACCCACTGGTGCTGGATACCGCCACTACATCGTTTGGATATATCAATTCATTCCTGGGTAATAGCACCAATATGATCCAGCTTCACAAGGATTTTAAAGAGCTGGGTATCATCAGGACTGCAGTGACAGGCATTAATCATCTCAACCGCAGCGGCTATGGTATCATCGGCCACTTCAGGTGTATCATCACTACCGATAATATCAATGGCAAAGACCTGGCATATTATGGCAATATCAATTTCATCTCCGATATAATAGCCATAGACAAAGATGAAAATCCGATCACGCTCAATGCGGGCTTAGATTCCAACCGGGTCGCCTATGAGCCCACCGGTATCCGCGGGCAACCCGCTCTGCCACGGGTCAATATCTATCCCAATCCGGCCTCTGACCGGATGATGGTGAACTCCGATGCAGCTATCGGCGCCATAGTGATCACTGATATATTGGGACAGGACGCTCTGGTACAAAATATCCCGGATAAAAAAGTGGAAACACTGGATATATCTTCTCTCACACCCGGAGTATATACGGTACATATTTCCACGATACGTGGATCAGCCACAGTGAAACTGATCATAGCACGATAAGCTCAATACACCATAGGAAACGCAAAGGCGGAGCATATGCTCCGCCTTTTTTAGAACCACAAGGACCAGATACCGAATATCTCATGATCGTATTATATGGTCAAAACCTCATTGGAATTAGGTCATTTTCCTCATTTTTCCTACATTCACGCCATTGTACTCTATTCTATCCACCTAAACACAAGTCTATCGGTCAATTCTACACGTAATTAGGTCAAAGTTTATATTTTAGCCCGATTTCAAAATACGTCCGGCGATGTAGTGGCTATGCCTTATGCTCACCGCAATGCCGGAACAGATATTTTGCTGCAAAATATGACGGAGGCCGACATGACCATAGTACAGAAATGATAGCATATCTCAACGGCAAAATAGTGCATAAAAGCCCCACTCATCTCATCATGGATATGGGTGGTATAGGCTATATGGTGAAGATCAGCCTCAATACCTATGCTAAGGTACAAGGCCTCGATCAGACCTTGCTCCATATTTCCCTTATAGTGAAGATCGAGAATCAGTCCGTATCCGGTTTTGATATGTACGGCTTTGCGGACGAGCTCGAAAAAGACATCTTCGAAAAAATGATCTCTGTATCAGGTGTCGGAGCCGCTACTGCGCGCATGATGCTGTCGACATTCAGGCCTGAAGAGATACAGCATGCTATCCTCACGGAGAATGAGGCCATGATACAAAGCGTGAAAGGCATCGGTCCCAAATCGGCCAAGCGCATCATACTGGAGCTGAAAGATAAGATAGGCAAAGTCTCCGGCGATGTCATAATTTCTGCCCGTGCCCACAATACCAGCAGGGATGAGGCGTTAAATGCGCTCGTTGCCCTTGGTTTTGTCAAGTCGGCAGTAGAAAAAGTTTTAACAAAAATCACAGCAGGCGACCCGACGTTGTCCGTTGAGTCATTGATCAAAGAATCGTTGAAGCAATTGTAGGAATGCAGATAAAGCATAGGATATATACGGGTTTTCTGACTTTCGCAGCTATGAGCACGTTCGTGCTGGGCTACTCCAATAACTATGTCCGCCTATGGAAGAGTGCCAGCCCGTCGGCAGCGGCAGCAGCAGAACCTGTGCCCATGCCCGCCGATACACCACCGCTCAAATATCCGATGAAAGACCGGCAAGGGGATTATATCACGGATAAGAAAAAAGACCCTTTCTACCTGGCCGATCCATCTAACGTCAAGAAAGACGTGGAGTATGACCCGACCACCGGCAAATATATCGTGACCGAAAAGGTGGGTGATGTCAATATCAAAGAGCCACTTTACCTCACCTATGACGAGTACCTGAAATATACAGAGAAGCAGGAACGCGATGAATACTTCAAGAGCCGCTCCAATGCAATCACCCTCATAGAGGACAAAAGCCTCATACCGCCGATCAATATGAAGAATAAGATCCTCGACAGGCTCTTTGGCGGTACCAAGATCGAGGTTAAGCCTCAGGGTAACCTCGACCTGACACTAGGCGGCAACTACCAGAAAATAGACAACCCGAACATCCCGATACGCAACCGTCATACCGGAGGTTTTGACTTCGATATGAATATCAATATGAATGTCGTGGCCAAGATCGGTGACAAGCTCCAGCTAGGCCTCAAATACAATACCCAAAGCGGTTTTGACTTTGACAATCAGGTAAAACTCGGATACACTGGCAAAGAAGATGATATCATCAAGGAGATCGCCATAGGAAACGTCAGTATGACACTGCCTACGCGCCTCATCACAGGTAGCCAGGCGCTTTTTGGATTTAAGACCAAACTGCAGTTCGGGCGCCTCACATGGACCAGCATCATATCGCAACAGAAATCAAAAACTCAATCGATCACCGTGGAGAATGGCGCTCAGCGGACCAACTTTGAGCTGCGCGCAGACCAGTATGATGATAGCCGTCACTTCTTCATGGCACAGCACTTTCGCGATCAGTACGACTACGCACTGTCAGACATGCCGACCATCCAGTCCATAGTGAATGTGACCCGCCTCGAGGTCTGGGTGACCAACAGGAATGGTACGACACAAAACGTCCGCGATGTGGTGGCCCTCGCCGATCTCGGTGAGAAAACCCCGTTTAACTATCCCGCCACTGCCAATGGCAGTACCAACCCTGACAATAGCAGCAACGGCCTCTATGGAGCTATCGCAAATAATGTCAATGGCCGGTATGTGGACCACGTCGAGAATACGATGGCAAACCTCGGTTTCCAGCAGGGTCAGGACTTTGAGAAAACATATGCCCGCAAACTCCAGCCGACGGAGTATACCTTCAGCCCAAATCTCGGATATATCTCACTCAATACAGCACTCAATCCAAATGATGTCCTCGGTATCGCATTTCAGTATGAGGTAAACGGCACGATATACAAGGTGGGTGAGTTCTCCAATGAAATACCGCCTGACTCCAACACGACAAGCAAGGTCATTTACCTCAAACTCATCAAAGGTTCATCTGTACGTGTGGCGCTGCCATACTATAAGCTGATGATGAAAAACATATACTCACTCGGCGCCTACCAGGTGAGCCCGGAGGACTTCAGGCTCAATATCTACTACAATGACCCAGGCGGTGGAGAGAAACAATACATGCCCCAGGGATGTATCAAAGGCAAGCCCCTCATCAAGGTGCTCAATCTCGACAACCTCAACTCTCAGGGAGATGCACAGCCTGACGGACAGTTTGACTTCGTGCCTGGCATTACGATCATTCCACAGAATGGACGGATCATATTTCCCGTGCTGCAGCCATTCGGCCAGGACCTGCAGAAAGCATTTGACGCCTGCGGTACGCCTCAGCAGCTTTCCACCCAGTTCGTCTACCAGCAGCTCTACGACTCGACCAAATTTAATGCGCAGCAATTTCCCGAACGAAACCGCTTCATCATCCGCGGCCAATACAAAGGCAGCAATGGCAGTCAGATATCACTCGGCGGTATCAATATCCCCAAAGGTTCTGTAAAAGTATCTGCAGGCGGCCAGCTGCTCAAAGAAGGCCTCGACTATGAAGTGGATTATAGCCTCGGCAAAGTAACCATCCTCAACCAGGGCGTACTCAACTCGGGCCAGCAGGTCAAGATCGATTTTGAAAACAACAATCAGTTCGGCTTCCAGCAGAAATCCTTATACGGTACACGGCTCGATTATCTTGTCAATAAGAAATTTAATATAGGAGCCACGGTCATGCACATGACCGAGCGACCATTTACACAGAAAGTAAACATCGGAGAGGACCCGATCTCCAACACCATCTTCGGTGCAGATGTCAAATACGAAACCAATGCCGCGTGGTTGACCAAAATACTCGATAAGCTCCCTATATACTCGACCAAGGAAATGTCTACGATATCTGCCTATGCAGAGGTGGCACATCTATCTCCCGGCCACCAGAAGTCGATCAATGATGCCAGCGGCCAGGGGCAGGTATATATCGATGACTTCGAAGGATCCACTACGAACTATGACCTCAAGAATCCACTCAACAACTGGAAGCTCGCATCCACACCACGCTATGCACCTGATGCAGCAGGCAAGGTGCTTTTCCCTGAAGCGACGCTGACCAGTGATCCGCGCTATGGATATAACAGGGCTAAGTTTGCATGGTACCGTATCGATAATACATTCTATACCAATGCAAGCACTACTATCACCGATCCATATCAGCGTATAGTATCGCAAAAAGAGATCTATCCGAATAAGCCCAACCAGCTTTTGGATAATAACATCTACACTTTTGACCTTGCCATGTATCCGCTGGAACGTGGTCCATACAACTACGAACAGAGCAACTCCAGTACGCCGGGCATCTCTGCAGGTGTCAACGCTGATGGTAGCTTGAAAAGTCCCCGCTCACGCTGGGGTGGTATCATGCGCGCACTGGACAATACGGATCTCGAAACATCAAATGTAGAGTTCATAGAGTTCTGGGTACTTGATCCTTTCATCACGCATCCCACTAGCCAGGGCGGCCAGCTATATATAAACCTGGGTAATGTATCCGAGGATATCCTGAAGGATTCCCGCCTGATGATGGAGAATGGCCTAAATCAGGACCGCAGCCAGATGGACAGGACCAGCTGGGGCAATGTACCTAAGCTACTCCCGCTGACCAATGCATTCACCTCCGATCAGGACAGGCCGTACGAGGATGTCGGTTTCGATGGCATGAGAGACCAGGAAGAGCGCGATAGCCTTGTGCCGTTCCTTACTGCCTGTGCTTCCTTCCTGAGTCCTGCTGCATTAGCCAAACTCCAGAATGACCCGTCATCTGATGATTATGTTTTCTTCAACGATGCGACTATATCTTCTGAACCCAATATCGCTATCCGTTACAAGAACTTCAACGGTCCTGATGGCAATACACCTATCCAGTCGGGAAATAGCCTGAGCACAGCAGGAAGCAGCCTTCCTGATGGCGAAGACCTCAATAAAGATAATACGCTCAATGAAGATGAAGAGTACTTCCAATATCGCGTAGACATGACACCGGGCATGGATGTGGGCAATAACAAATACATCATCAATAAGCAGCCTTCGTCTGTCATCGGGCCAAACGGCCAGCCGGAAAACTGGTTCCAGTTCCGCGTGCCTATTCACGACTACGATGCACAGGTGGGCAATCTGCCGGACTTCAAGTCTATTCAGTTCATGCGCGTATTTATGACCGGTTGGGATTCTGCTGTGGTACTGCGTCTGGCTACCATGGACCTCATCAGAAATCAGTGGAGGGCATACAATTATCCTATCGATCCGGGTTCAGATTTCCTGCCTAGTGACAATGGCGGCTCAGCTTATTTTGATGTAGGCAAAGTGAACATAGAAGAAAATAGCGCCAAGACCCCGGTCAACTATATCCTGCCTCCGAATATTGACCGCACCTATGCTATCGGAGCCCAGACCAATCAGTACGTGCAACAGAATGAACAATCGCTCTCTCTCAAAACCTGCGGCCTCGAAGACGGAAATTCCAAAGCTGTATTCAAATCCGTGGGCCTCGATCTGCGCCGCTACTATCACCTGAATATGTACGTCCATGCTAACCGCATAGAGAGCCAGGCACCGATCAAGGACGGAGATGTGACGGCTTTCGTGCGTCTGGGCACGGACTTCACGGCCAACTACTATCAATATGAGATACCGCTCCACGTGCTCAAGTCGGCAGATGAGAAAAGCAACTTCAGTAGCGACGTGCAAGCCGACAGAGACTCCGTTTGGCCCGCGGTCAATAACGTGGATATCGACCTCCAGTATATCGTAGACCTCAAGATCGAACGCAACGCCAAGAATTGGCCAAAGACAGTTCCATATAAGAAATTCATAAATAACCGTATATACACTATCGTAGGAAACCCCGATCTCGGTGCGCTCAAAGACGTCATGCTCGGTATCAAAAACCCACAGAAAGGCGATACCGCATATAACAATCCAGGCGATGACGGACAGTCCAAGTGTGTAGAGGTTTGGTTCGATGAGCTTCGCCTCGCGGGACTCGATCAGCACGGAGGTACCGCAGCGCTCGGTGAGGTAGCTGTGAAACTCGCCGACCTGGGTCGTATCAACCTCACAGGAAGTATGCACACGCATGGTTTCGGGCAGATAGAGCAGAAGATAGACCAGCGATACAAAGACGATCTGTATCAGTACTCTGCCTCGGGAAATTTTGAGCTAGGCAAACTCTTCCCTGCCAAAGCAGGTATACGCTTGCCGTTCTATGGCAGCATCGCGCAATCATTTAGCTTACCTGAATTTGATCCGTACCAAAACGATATCCGCTCCGTACAGGAGATCGATGCACTGAAAAAAGCAGGAATGAGCAATGACTCAGTAAGTGCATACAAAAAGCAGATAGAAACGATCAATACACGTCGCGGATTCAACTTCTCCGGTGTGCGCATCATGCCTAAGCTCACATCCAAGCGCCAGCGCATCTACGACCCTGCCAACTTCACCTTTACCTATTCCTACAATGAGATATTACTCAGCGATCCATACGTGGAGCTCAATAAGCGAAAGACCCATATTGGTATTGTAGGCTGGAGCTTTTCGCCGCAGGCCAAGGAGTTTACCCCGTTCAAACGGATCATAAAGAGCAGGAGCAAATGGCTTGACCTCTTCAGGGATTTCAATTTCAATATTATGCCCGCTACCCTCAGCTTCAATACTGATGTCAACCGGGATTTCAACTCTGTCAAATTGCGGGCGCTGGGAGATTCTGACCCTATCCCTACTACATACAATAAGTCCTTCAAATGGAATCGTGTCTACGCTTTCAAATACAACCCATTCAAATCCCTTAGCATTGATTATTCTGCCAATAATCAATCGCGCATAGATGAGTATGACGGCGAGGTAGACACCAAAGAGAAAAAAGATTTTATCTGGAATAACTTCAAGAAAGGCGGACGCAATACGAACTATGCGCAAAATTTTGCGGCAGCCTACACACTTCCTATCAATAAAATACCTGCGCTGGATTTCGTAGCATCCAATGTCGGCTACTCTTCTTCGTACACGTGGGTGGCTTCGCCACAGGTATTTGACGACTCGACCCAATTCCACAAAGACAATCCTCTGGGAAATACTATTAGCAATACGCAAAACCTAAGAGGTAAGGTAGATCTCAATTTTAAGAAGATCTATGATAAGCTGCCATTCCTCAAGACCTACAACTCGCCCAATCCAAATCTCGGCGACAAAAAAGAAAATGACAAGAAGCGTGATGCCGTGCGCAAAGCCCGTGCAAAGATCATGGAGGAGATCGACAAGCTAAAAGAGAAGAAGGATAAACTAAAGGCAGACCTGGCGGCCCTCGGCAACGACAAGGCCATACCTGACTCTGTCGCCAAGGTCAAGGCAAAGCAATTCAAAAAAGACATCAAGGGTGTGAAGAAACAGATCCGGGACAAACGCAAGGATTACCGCTCCAAGCAGATGCCGCCAGACCCGATCATCTCTATCATCATGAGGCCCCTGCTTTCGCTCAAGACGGGTAGCATCGAATATCGCGAAACAAAAGGTACGACCCTATCAGGCTTCATGCCTTCCACCAATCTGCTGGGCAATAATAATAAGCTGGCCGCACCGGGTTATGATTTTGCATTCGGTGCGCAGCCGGGAGACAGGCTATTTGGCAGCACCAATACCGCAGCATCTGACAGGTGGCTCGATAGAGCAGCATCAAAAGGCTGGATCAGCGATGACACGCTGCTTAATCAGAAATTTATCCAGACCAAGCTCACCCGCCTCGACATCAAGGCTGGCTTCGAGCTCTTCCCGGATTTCAAAGTTGATCTGTCACTATTCCGCGAGGTATCGGAAAATCAAAGTGAATTTTTCAAAGTAGTCGATCCAACATCGGGCAGATGGGAGCATCTCAATCCTATGGTCATAGGATCATACACTATCTCCTATGTGCCTGTCAATACTTTCTTTAAACCGATAGATGCGAAAGGATTTTCAGAGACCTATTCCCAGTTTGAAAATAACCGAACGATCATCTCAAATCGACTCGGTGCAGGAAATCCTAACACCGTTGGCGACTGGAAGAATCCTACGGACAGTACGGGCAATACATATAATCATAACTACCGGCAGGGTTATGGCCCGTTGCAGCAGGATGTATTGATCGCGTCCTTCCTCGCAGCATACAATCACAAGGATGCACATACGGTCAATCTCAATCCATTCCGCTCGACACCGATGCCTAACTGGCGCGTATCATACAATGGCCTCACTAAGATCAAGTGGATGAAGAAGATCTTTACCAACTTCACCCTCTCTCACGGATATAGCTCGACCCTCACAGTTAGCAGTTTCCAGACCAATCTGGATGCCGTCAAGGATACCCGAGGCAACCTTAGCAAGATAGATTCCATCAGCAATAACTATTATGCAGGACTGAATATGCCGAGCATTATTATCAATGAGCAATTTTCACCGCTCATCGGCCTCGATATGACTTTCGTCAATAAGATCAGTGCACGATTTGATTATAAAACTTCACGGACACTCACGATGAGCTTTGCGGATTACCAGCTCATAGAGAATAAATCTACTACGATCACTGTCGGTGCGGGCTATACGATCAAGGGATTGAAACTACCATTCAAGAATCCTAAGACCGGAAAGAAAATGCGCCTGGATAATGATCTTAAGTTTAAGGTGGATGTGTCGTACCGCGATGGTATCACGATCAATCACCGTATAGATCAGACAGAACCGCAGATCACCGCTGGCAGCAATACGCTAACTATCAGCCCGGCCATAGACTATATGGTCAATAAGAACATCAATGTGCGTCTCTTCTGTGACTACAGCCATACCAACCCGCGCGTACTGTCCAGCTTCCCTACTACCAATATCAAGGGAGGCATACAGCTCAGAATGTCATTGACACAATAATTGCAGAAACAGGTCGCGAACTGTCACTACTATAAGTAATAGAAAAAGCCGTCTCAGTTCAATGAGACGGCTTTTTATTGCTTGAGACTTGCTACTTGCAGCTCACGACTATTTAGTGATGTGAATGGTCGCCTCCGTGATGGATGTGTCCATGTTCCAGTTCGCTGGCATGTGCATCACGCACACCCTTTACTTCTCCTGAGAAATAAAGCGTCTTGCCCGCAAACGGATGGTTAAGGTCAATAGTCACTTCATCATCGCTGATATCAGTGATACGCCCCTGGAATGGATTGCCAAACTGATCCTGTAGTGGAATAAGGTTGCCTACCTCGATGAGATGTGATGCATCTTCACCTTCAAACTGAAAATCGCTTTTCTTCATTTTGATGATCGCCTCGGGATCGAGCTCTCCGTAACCATCAGCTGCAGAAAGTACAAAGCTGAACTGATTGCCGGCGATCAGGCCCTCCAGGTTATTTTCAAATTTATCAAGTACATTGCCATGTCCGAAAAGGAATTCAAACGGAGCATCTGCTGTAGCCTCATCCATGATAGGGCCATTTGGTTCATTGCGCAATTGGTAAGTCAATGACACTACCGAATTTTTAGTTGCTTTCATTGTAAAAAAATATGTGTGATATAATGGCGAAGTGAAACGGAGAGGATTAGTCAGGGCCTCATTTCTTGCGCCCCAAAAATAACATTATTCCCGAATTGTGTTTATTGCTACTTTCGGGCTATTATTTCAGATCACAACACATGAAAAATATTATTAATTCATCTGACCGTCAGGAAATTATCTCCCGGATCCATCAGCTCACTCCTGACCATAAAGGGCAGTGGGGGAAAATGGATGTAGCTCAAATGCTGACACATTGCCAGCGCCCGATGGAGCTCGCCCTGACCAACCCCAAACCGCCTCGTAAACTGCTCGGATATATACTCGGCCCAATGGCCAAAAACAGTGTATTTGGCCCTAAACCATACGAAAGGAACGGTTATACTCCACCTGAATTTAAGATAGCCGATCCACAGGTTTTCGGAGAGAATAAAGAAAAGCTGCTGAAACTCATCGACCGGTTCCCGCAGGAGATGCCAAACGCGGGACTCAATCATCCGTTTTTTGGACCATTACCCCTTGATGTATAGGGCCAAGGGCAGTACAAACACCTCGACCACCATCTCGCTCAGTTTGGTGTATAATACAAGTGCAGATCAGTTGTATTACTAATGATGGCTATGCGCTCTATGTAGTTAAAGGATTTTGACCCTTACGGCAGGTCGGTGATCTCATCAAAGCCTCTAAAGTAAGGATCTTCAAACTTCAGATCCTTATAGTATACGAGCGACCACTTGCCTTCATTGTATTCCAGCGCTGTCATATTCTCGACCCAGTCTCCTGAGTTCATATATATCACAGAACCGGCTTCGGTAGTTATTTCTTTGATGATCGGCAGGTGTATGTGCCCATTGAGCACATAGTCATAACCTTCATCTATGGCTATCTCCGCCGCGGCCATTTCATAATTATTTATCTGTTTGATGCCGCGTTTGGTGGCGTCCTTGATCGCTTTGGTGAAGTTGATATTCTCTGCGCCCCACAGCGACCGCAGCACATTTACAAATTTATTGATCAATATCAGCAGTTCGTATCCGGTATTGCCCAGCTTGGCCAGCCAGCGCGAGCCGCGCATCGTCACATCAAATATATCCCCGTGAAATATCCAGTGCTTCTTGCCATCGAGATCAAGTATCAGTTTATCCTCCAGCTCCAGATTGCCGAGGTTCATACCGCTATACCTGCGTAGCAGCTCATCATGATTACCAGTGAGGTAGTACACCTTCACTCCCTGGCTGATAAATTTGAAAACACGTTGTAAAACTTTGGAATGCGACTTTGGAAAGTAATATGACCGAAACTGCCAGATATCTATGAAGTCGCCATTGATCACCAGCATCTCCGGTTCGATGGATTTGAGGTATTTGTTCAGCTCCTTGGCCTTGCAGCCCAGAAAACCCAGATGCACATCAGATATGACCACAACTTTGACCCGGCGCTTACTCATGTTCTCAAATATAGATATTAGATATGAGAACCAGGAGCCGGGAAATACATCATCTTTTCTTCTTGTCCCTTGACTCTTGGTTCTTGATTCTAGTTTCTTAATTTCACCTTATAAACTAAAACTAAACTATGGGTCGCGCGTTTGAATACCGGAAAGAGAAAAAGTTTAAAAGATGGGGTGCTATGGCCAAGGCCTTCACCCGTATAGGCAAGGAAATAGCCATATCTGTCAAACTAGGCGGCCCGAGCCCGGAGACCAACTCCCGCCTCCGCCAGGCCATCATGAACGCCAAAGGCGCCAACATGCCCAAAGCCAACGTAGATGCAGCGATCAAAAAGGCTTCTAATAAAGACACCGCCAACTACGAAGAGGTAACCTATGAAGGCTACGCTCCTCACGGCGTGGCCCTGGTAGTAGATACGCAGACAGACAATACTACCCGGACCGTATCAAACCTTCGTGTACACTTCAATAAGCTGGGCGGCACCATGGGCACGATGGGTGCGGTAGAATATATGTTCAAGAAAAAGGCTGTCTTTAAATTTAATAAAGGCAAGCTCAATCTTGAGGAACTGGAGTTTGAACTCATAGACCACGGCCTGACCGATATACAATCGGACGAAGAAGTGGTGATCGCTACCGGTGAGTTTGTCGATTACGGCAGGCTGCATAAAGCTATCGAGGATAAAGGTATCGAGATCACAGAATCCACTTACGACAAGATACCTGACTTCTACAAGGAAGGGCTTACAGACGAGGAGGCCGATGATGTCATCAAGCTCATCGAAAGGCTCGAAGAAGACGATGACGTGAGCATGGTCTTCCACAATATGAAGTAGTCCCTTCATTACATTTGTATAATGCTTTTCATAACCGGCTTCTATCTTGTGTTTAATATACTGGCAGGCGCGGTGTTGTCAGCTTATTATTTCAAGAGAGAACACTATACTGTGTATGGCCATGAGATATTGCTCCTTCTTTTGTTTCCCGCAGCGGGGCTCGGATATTGGATATACCACAGGGACCTTCGGGAAAATATCGCTACAGACCTGCCATTGAACTGGTACATATGGAAACATATGGTGAAGATCCATACTGCCCTCATGATCGCGTTAGGCTTGTTTGCTATCTCCACTCTATCCGGATGCGGGGCCATGGTGGGCGGCGGGCTACATTGGGCCGATCACCAGAATAATGCCAGCGCTGTAGGCCTTGGGCTCATGTATAATGCTGTATCCGGCGTGGTTTTCGGCTTGATCCTCTTGTTTGTATTGCTCGGATTAGGGATCACGGGCTTGCTTATGATCGGACTGCCGGCTTTCATCGCTCACTCTATCAAGTCCAATGTGTATATGATGAAATACCAGCAGGAAAAAGAGAAGAAACAAATGGATAAATTGCAGGATCTTTTACCAAACGAATCAAATGACACTCGAAACACTTAATATTATCACCGCCATCTGGATCGGTATCGGCCTGATCTCCTTACCGGTACTTCTTAATGTAACTCAGCCATACGGCCGTCACACCTCCGGCAAATGGGGACCGATGATAGACAACCGCCTGGGATGGATAATACAGGAAGCGCCATCGCTGATATTTTTGTCCTTCTTCTTTTTTACCGGTCCATTGCTGAAAACTCATACCTCATATTTCTTCTGGGGGCTGTGGGTAGCGCACTACATCTATCGCAGTTTTATCTTTCCGCTGCGAACCAAAACGACCGGCAAAAAGATCCCATTGCTGATCGTCGCATCGGCCATTGGTTTCAACTTCATGAATGGATTTACCAACGGTACTTACCTCGGCAGCTTCGGGGGGAACCATGACGACAGCTATTTCACCTCGCCCCGTTTCATTATCGGTATTATTGTTTTCATCACCGGCGTCGTGATCAATCATCAATCGGACAATATCCTCCTCTCGCTCCGCAAGCCGGGAGAAACAGGTTACAAGATCCCGCAGGGTGGATTGTTCAAATACATCTCAGGACCCAATTTTTTTGGAGAAATGATAGAGTGGGCAGGTTTTGCCATCATGGTCTGGAGCCTTCCGGCATTGGGCTTTGCGATATGGACCATAGTCAATCTCACACCACGTGCACTCGATCACCACAAATGGTATTTGTCCAAGTTCCCCGATTATCCGAAAGAGAGAAAGGCATTGGTGCCGTTTATTTTGTAGGCTTTATCTGCTTTTTATATCCTTGTCCAGTCTGTCGACCCTGTCATTCAGTTTTTTCACTTCCTCGATCAGCGAATCGTCGACATCCTTGTGCATGACGTGCTCTAAAAAATCCCCGACCTTGACCGACAGCGAATCTCCTATCGAACTATTTTCTTCAGCCGAAAAAGAAAGTGTATCCCCATAGTGTATCTGGGCTTTCCCATTGCCCGGAGTAATGCTTATCATTTTTGCACCAAACAAATCCGCACTTTTCACCGCAAATCTGCTGTCATTAGACAGAATAATGTCTTTTTCAAAAATGATCTTTGCCAAAGATTTAAAGTCAGCAGTAAGATATGTTTTGTCTACATGCCCTATCCTATAACCATGTATACAGACTTCTTCGCCTCCTTTCAGACCGGTCTCATCGGTAGTTTTTAGATAGAATTCTTTTTCTCCGAGTACACAAGAACTCAAGGTGAGGCAAAAAAAAGCAACAAAGAATGTGCAATATCTTTTCATATTTGTTCTGAGCCTTAATAATTGCTATTCTCCCACTGCTATCTTGATCATCGACTGACCACTTGCAGAAAATACGCTGACCAGATACATGCCCGTACTGTTTTTACTCAGATCAAGGTTTTTGCTGTTCTTTCCGGAGTTTACATTCCAGTCATCGCCGTATATTTTTTTGCCGGTGATGTCATAGACTTCTATGGTCAGCTCTTCGCTTTTATCTGCAGTATAGCTGAGTGTAAACCTTCCGGTATTCGGATTTGGATAGAGCTGTACATTTATAGTACTACCCGGTATTTCACCTACACCTGAGGTCAGCGCTGCGGCGATCACGGCGGCATAGGCATTGATCTTGCCGTGTCCCCAGGTATTGAGCCCCTGTAGTGGCGGCACACCCGTGAAATTATCCAGTATAGCCGTTTGCGCCAAAATGGTCCTGATCTGTGCAGGTGACAGATTAGGATTGGCCTGCAGCATCAGGGCTATGATACCAGAGGTACACGGCGTAGCCATCGATGTACCTGACAGCTGCGCCCAGTAGTGAAAATTGCCGTTATTAAGGTCCTGAAACCTGCTCACCAGGTCCGTATGGCTGCTGCCGGACGGCAGGAAATCCGCATCGAAGGAGCTCACCGCCGACACCACGCAAAGCCCCGGTGCTGTGATGTCCGGCTTGATCCGGCCATCCGCTGTAGGGCCCCTGCTGGAGAATGGCACCAGATCGCCAAGGGAAGTATAACTCTGAAAGGTGTAAGTACCACCGATCAGGTTTTTATAAGTGATCTTGGCGGAATAGGCGCCTGCAGAAATAGCCGATTCTGAAGCGACCATATCGGTAGTGGTCTCCATCGTATCGCCCGGAGTAGCCCAGCTGATATTATTTTTGATCAGATCGCCAAAGTAGCCTTCTCCTGCACTCACATAGCCATTCCATATATCGGCATGGCCATCGCTTCCCTTCACCGACAGGAAAACGCCTTCCGTCACCTTGCTATATAGTGTCAGATAGATCCTTGGTTTGTGGTTAAACTCAGACGTCGAGGTAGCTATCGCCACATAGCAGGTGTCGTGATTGGTACCGACCAGTTTAAATGTATGTACACTATTATCGAGGCATACATAACCTGTACTGTCTGCGACAGCGCCGGCACCCATCAGACCGACCTGGAGGCAGAAACTCTTCGATGAATCTCCCCATATATCGATCCATGTTTTCTTGACGGGAAGGTAAGTCACAAAAGACACAAAGCTGCTGACGACAGAATCCACCGGGGTGAACGCCTTGCGAAGGTGCAGGTGCACGTCACCGTCATTGCCCGCAGCGCATACGAATATTTTGCCCGGACCTGTGAGCGCATCACAGGCTTCGCTGAAAAGTGAAAGCCCGTCATGTGGTCCCACCGGCGAACCCCAGCTAAGATTGATCACCGCCGGTTTGCCTACTGAGGCTGCATATGTATAGATATAGTTCATGCCATCTATAAAATCAGACATGCCTGTATTCTGCCACTGGCCTGAGTCGGGCATGATGCCTACCAGTACGATATCACTCTCGAAAGCCATACCGCGATAGACGCTATTGCTTGTACTATTGGCGCTGTCATTGCTGCCATATCCGCTGCCTGCGGCAATGCCAGCTACATGTGTACCGTGTGTAGCATAGATATTGTCCGTGCCCTGAGCGATGATGTTATTTGTGTCGCTGATCTCGTGGCCATAAGCAAAGCCGGCCGGAGGCGTACCCACTGTCTTTTCTTCCCAAATCCTTTTGATGCGATAATGAGTGCCGGACGTATCCCAAAAAGTAGGATGCGTATAATCATAGCCGACGTCTATCACACCTACCACGACATTCTTGCCAGTATATGCATGAGGAAGATTTATTCCTTGCTGCACCGAGTCTACGCGCGTTGTTTTGCGCGCAGAGTCGAGCTGCATACAGACGGGCTCATCGAGCTCTATATAGTCTATCCCCTTTATTTTTGTGAAAGCTTCGATTTTATCGATAGGGATGATAGCAGTCCAGACCTTACCAGCACGCGTGCCGACATGTACGCCTATCGCCTCCAGATCCGATGATACGATGTCTTTATTGACTTTGATCAATGCACTCATATAGATTCCATTGGCAGTCTTTTTATAGACATAGTCCGGTTGTATCGGGTTTTTATCACCACCATTTTTGATGGTTTGCATATACATCATTGTCTTTGGAGACAACTTCGCGCCACCTTTATTCTCCTGTGCCGACACCTGAAAAATACCCAGGCACAAAACGACGGCCACAAATAAACTTTTTCCCATTTCCTGTTTTTCTTTACCGCAAGATATACATTTTTTGCAGCGCCTGATATGCAGGAAACCTCAAAATGCCTTGGCTCTTACTATCTATTTCCCCATCTTCGCAGTCCATGCTTTTATATCCGTCACATACCTTAGAGAAATTAGAGTTTGACAAGATCAGGATACTCATATCTCACTACTGCCGCAGCGAGGCCGCACGGGATCTGGCCCTCGCTCTGGAACCTATGACCGAGGTGGCAGAGGTGCGCAAGCACCTGCTGCACGTCCATGATTACCGCAAGATCATGACAACGGGTTCAAACTTCCCATTGGATTACGTAGCCGATCTCAGCAAGGAGATCACGCTGCTCGGCATCACCGATGCAGTCCTCGATCCTGAGTCCTTTACCAAGCTGAAGCGCACGGCCTTATCTATAGAAAGTATTTTCCGGTTCTTTACAGCCAATAAAGAATTGTATCCCCACCTGGAGTCTATCGTCAGTGGTATATATTATGAGAAGGAGATCGTAAATATGATCAATGCGGTCTTTGATGAAAATATGATCGTCAAGGATAATGCATCGAAAGAGCTAATGGATATACGCAGCAAGCTCAGCAAAAAACGCAGTGAACTCAACCGGGTTTTCAACCATATCATACAACGCTATGCCAAACTGGGCATACTCACCGACTCCGGCCAAAGTATCCGCAACGGCCGCAAAGTGGTCTCCATCGTAGCGGAAAGCAAAAGGCAGCAGGGCGGCATCATACACGACGAATCAGATAGCGGCAAAACGGTCTTCATGGAGCCAAAGGAAACAGTGGAGCTGAACAATGAGATATTTGAATTCGAGCGGGCAGAGGAACGCGAGGTATACCGCATCCTAAAAACACTCACGGCTCAGATCGCATTATACAAACAGCTTATAGAAAGCTATCAGAGCGTAATAACTAAATACGACCTCATACAGGCGAAGTCAAAATTTGCCAATGATATCAATGCGTCCTATCCTGTAGTATCCGACAAGCCGGTGATATATCTGCGTAAGGCAGTGCATCCATTGCTTTACCTGCATCTGCGTAGGGTCAAAAAAGAAACTATACCGCTCACTATCCGGCTCGATGACAATGAGCGTATACTCGTGATATCCGGCCCCAATGCCGGCGGAAAAACGATCACGCTCAAGACTATCGGCCTGCTGCAGATCATGCTACAAAGCGGGCTACACGTGCCTGTAGATGAGCGCTCCGAGATGGGAGTGTTTCAATCTCTGTTCGTCGATATAGGCGACTCACAGAGTATAGAAGATGAACTCTCTACCTATTCATCTCACCTGCGCGCGATGCGTTTCTTTATAGATAATTCTGACAAGAAGACGCTTTTCCTCATCGATGAATTTGGCACTGGTTCCGACCCCGCATTAGGTGGTGCTTTCGCGGAAGCGATATTGGAGGAGCTGGCATTCAAGCGCGCCTATGGAGTCGTGACTACGCATTACCTCAATCTCAAGATCATGGCCAATAAGGTCAAGGGCATCGTCAATGGCGCGATGATATTTAATGAGGAAACACTGATGCCAACCTATCAGCTCACTACCGGCAAACCGGGCAGCTCCTATACCTTTGCGATAGCGGAGAGGACGGGCCTGCCGCGCATGCTGATAGAGCGTGCTAAAGAACTCGTCGATACACAGCATTATCAGCTCGACCACCTGCTCAACAAGGTTGAACAGGAGCATCAGCTGCTAATAGAGAAGGAGAAGGAACTGACAACAAAAAGCACCGAACTCAGCGCGCTGAAAAAAAATTACGAGGAGTTGCTCAACAAGGTCAAGATAACGAGGGAGAAGCAAACGAATCAATCAGTAGTTCAGAATAGCTCTAAAACTACTCACTTCATACGGGAAGCAGAAAGGCGTTTACAGAAATTGCTGAAAGACTGGGAAACGCGCAAGGACCTTGACGCAGTAGCGGCACAAACAAAACAAGTGCTCAAAGTCGATAAGCCGGAGCCAGAAAAAGAAAAGCCCAAACCACAACAACAGGAAAAGAAAAAAGAGCCTGTCAAACAGGTTAAAACAAATCCCGGCATGAAGGTCAAAGTGCTATCCTTTAATAAAAACGGAGTCATCGAATCCGTCAAGGGAAATAAAGTGACTGTGATAATAGATGACATGCGCATGACCGTCAGCAAGGACGATCTGGTCAATATCTGATCTATTTAAAAATGCTCCAATCGGCCCAGGCCTTTCTCTGGACATCGGCGGGATCATTGTCGACATGCGACTTTTTATCAAAGATCATCGTGTACCGTCCCGACGTATTGTATTTTCCCCATACATTTTGTCCGGTTGAATTTGGATTGCCATAGCGTGCAAAGTTCGCCCAGCTCTGTTGCATCTGTTGCGAGATCCGGTGTACTGCTTTTCTGTTCGCACCGATAGTAAATAACTTACCAGGGCCCTTGTCCAATGTGCCGAACACGAATGGCAACTCCAAACCATGACAAGCCCGGAGACCCACCATCTTGAGGAGTGGCGAAGACCAGTCAAAGCGGTACATATAGGTAGAGGCATAAGTATTTTGCAGCTCGCAGCAACGGATAGACGGCATCACAAATATGCCGTCGGTGGTCATATCCATCACACCTCTTTTATGCGGGTAGTGGCGATAGGTGGCGATAAGTTTATTTCTTGATTCGAGTTCAATATTGGCCAGGTAAGGTTGCAGGCCCAAAGCATTTTTGGGGGTGATACCAATCCTTTTGATAGCAAGCAGCGTCGCCTCATCTTTATTGGTGCCGATCATGATATCTACACCTGCAGCCTTGCCGGCCTTGATAGCACCCATCACATCGCTGGGGATAAACGTCCCGTCTATCGTCGGCGACAACACCTTCACCGTAGTAGGCTCGTGCATCAGCTCCGAGATCAGCCGGTCCATAACCGTGACCAGCGAATCCGTACTAACAGTCATTAGCTGATCGAGATGGTCCGGGGAGACGTTGAGCATTTTGAGGTATCTCACTGTCAGCGTAGTGGCCGTCTGCGGCTGCCATGGGAATTCCGGAGAGCCACTCTCTACGATGGCTCTTTTGAAAAGGCCTTTGGCCGCTGGTACATTTAGCAATGTCAGCACACTGACCGCACCAGCCGATTCACCAAAGATGGTCACCGTCTCAGGATCACCACCGAAAGCTGCAATATTTTCCTTCACCCACTGCAAAGCAGCGACCTGGTCGCGGATGCCGAGGTTATTATCAAAACCTGTCTGGTTGCCTTTTATGCCATCGAAATAGAGAAAGCCTAAAGCACCAAGGCGATAGTTGATCGTCACTACTACCACGTCTCCATTTTTAGAGAGATTAGCGCCATCATACAGTGGCGACACACCGGAACCAACAAGAAAGCCACCACCATGTATCCAAACCATCACCGGCCGTTTTTTCCCATCTGCAGCGGGTGACCATACATTCAGCGAGAGGCAGTCTTCGCCTTGTTTGACCGTTTCCTTAGTAGCTCTGCGCGTTTGAGGCGCTACATGACCGACCGCTATCGCATCCTTCACACCCGACCAGCTTTCAGGCGCTTGCGGCGCACGGAACCGGAGGTCACCTACAGGCTGCTTTGCATATTGAATACCGCGCCATACGCAGACGCTGTCTTCTGAAGTTCCGTGCAGCAAGCCTTGCTTAGTAAGGACAGTGAATGTGGTAGGGGAATTATTATCAATAGCAAAAGCATTGACCGCAAAAATGCATATCAAAGCAACCGCTGATGCTTTCTTAAAAACACTCGTAGACATCCTCTGCATAATTTCAAATTTTGAAATGCAAAAATACCAATCTCAAAGCATTAGTGGGATATTATATCACAAACAGCTGGATTACATCTGCTTATTGGTAAAAAATAACAGTTACGCAAACCACTTTTTGTACCAGTACTGGAAGACGATGAGTCCCCAGATGCGGGCATGAACCTCACCGGGATCGGAGGAGAAAAGTTTGCGCTTGAGCTGTTGTATCTCAGAGAGATTGAAGATGCCTTGTTCCGAGATAAAGTCATTATTCAGCAGATCATCTTCAATGAGCGACTTCAATCCCGTCCTGAACCATTTGAGGAGGGGGACTTCAAAGCCACGTTTCGGGCGGGTGTAAAGTTCATCAGGAAGTACGTCGCGGAAAGCATCTTTAAGTATTTTCTTGGTGTGCCCTTCGCCTATTTTAAATTTGGTCGGAATCGTAAAGGCGAAATCCACCACCGTGTAATCGAGTATCGGCACACGCACTTCGAGACTGTTGGCCATGCTCATCAGGTCGACCTTAGTGAGCATGTCATTGGGCAGGACCATTTGCGTATCGGCCATCAGCACATCATTGATAGAGTTTTTGCCTTCGACGAATTTCAAGACAGCAGCTTTACGTGTCTCTATTTCAGATTTATTGACGGCATTGGCATTTTTGAGCAATCGCAGTGCGTCGCTCTCATCTACAAAGGCGCACCATCTCCAGTATCTTTCTTTAGGTGAAAGTTTCAGGCCGACGCCGTAGCGCTCCAGCTGGCGAAATACATTCGTGAATTTTGAATTGCGCGACTTCGGCAGCATTTTCCAGATCGGTAATCCTGTCTTAACTGCCGTATTGACGAAGTTATTTTGCCGCGCGCGCATCTCGGCATCGTGCTTATTATATCCGGCAAAAAGTTCATCACCGCCATCACCCGATAATGATACAGTCACATGCTTGCGCGTATGCATACTCAATATATATACAGCTATAGCTGAGGAGTCGGCAAATGGTTCATCGATATAGTTGAGAATATCAAACAGGTGCTCGTACATATCATCGGTAGTGATGCTAAAGACCGTGTGATTTGTTTTGAATTTCTTAGCGACGAGATTGGCATACTGCGTTTCATCAAAGAAAGGTTCGTCTTTGAAGCCAATAGAAAAAGTATTGAGGTCTGGTTTATGTTTAGCCGCTAGCGAAACAACGATCGAGGAATCTATCCCTCCACTAAGGAAAGCTCCAAGCGGAACGTCAGACACCAGTCTCCTTTCCACTGATGCATCAAGCAGCGTCCTAAGCTTAGCTTTAGCCGCAGTATATGACTCAGGAGTTTCGGGTACCAGGCGCGAATCACCGAAAGGCACCTGGTAGAATTGGGCTTTACTGATCTGGCCCTTCTTATCTATAGTCATATACCATCCCGGCAGAAGGCGCGACACATTTTTCAGAATAGAGGATGTACCCGGAATATAGTTGAGTTGCAAATAAAGCGCGAGCGAATCAAAATCAATTTCTTTTTTGACCGGGAATGAGAAGATCGCTTTCAACTCGGATGCAAAAATGATCTTCTCACCATCATCATACACATGGAGCGGCTTGATGCCCATCCTGTCACGGGCGATAAAGATGCTTTGCTCAGCAGCATCATAAATAGCAAAAGCAAAAAAGCCGTTGAGATGCTGAAGGCAGTCTTTGCCCAGTTTGATATAGAGATCGAGCAGTACCTCTGTATCTGAAGAAGATTGAAATTTTTTATCAGCGAAAAACTGCGTGCGCAGCTCGCGGTAATTGAATATCTCGCCATTGAAAATGATGGTGTACCTCCCTGTCTCATCAGTCATAGGCTGCGTAGCACAATCGGTAGTATCTATAATAGATAGGCGTGCATGCCCGAGACCCACATGAGGAGAAAGAATACGCGACACCTGTTTGTCAGGTCCCCTGAGCGAGAGCGCCTTGAGGGCCTGATCCAGAGGAGCCTTGAGATTGCCTTCAGATCGCGAGAAATATCCAACTATACCACACATGTGTCGAAAATAGTATTTAGTGCGTAGTATTTAGTAGTAAGTATTAAGTAATTAGACAAAGACATTCTATTAGACCTTTTTGAGCAGATGCGGTTTTTCATTGTATATCTTGATGATCAGTTCACCAAAAAGCGTATTAGCCCAGGCGAACCATTTTCGAGTGTAGCGCGATGGATTGTCAGCGCTAAAGCCTTCGTGCATGAAACCTGTGCCAGCATGTGTAGTTTTGATAGTATTCAGGCAATAGCTGATCTCGTCATCGTCGTCGCTGGTCAGTGCACGTGCGATCAGGCTCAGGTGCCAGACGTAGCCTTTAGGTGTATGGTCGCTACCGACGCCTTCAGCATGTTTGCCTTTGACGAAATAGGGATTGCCAGGGCTCAGGACCATCTTCCGCGTATTGCGATAAATGGGATCATCTTTGTGGACTGCCCCAAAATAGGTCAGGCTAAGCAGATTGGGCATATTGGGTTCATCTATCACCAGGCGATTGCCTAGGCCGTCTATCTCGTATGAATAGACAAGTCCATCCTGGGATTGGTATTGGGCATATTCGTTTATCGCTTTTGATATTTCCGCCGATAGGTCGGCGCACTCTTTTGACAGCGCATCCTGTTTTAAAGCTTCAAAAACATTCGCCAGTTGGGTCAATGATACCATAGCAAAGAAATTGGATGGTATCAGAAAAGGGTAGGTCGTAGCATCATCCGATGGACGAAACATAGAGCATATAAGGCCCACAGGTTTGACAGGTGCTCCGTAGCCCTTATTGGTCAGTGTATCTTTATTTGCCAATATCCCCCGTTGAAAATGATATGGGCCCGGTGACGTTTTTCTTTGCTGTTCTTTAAAGGTCTTTAAAACAGTCTTCATAGCGCTCACCCATTCTGCATCAAATAAGGATAGGTCATCGCTGACCTGCCAATACCGGTATGCAAGGCGGATGACATAGCACAAGGAATCTACTTCCCATTTACGCTCATGCAGTTCCATTTTCATGTCCGTATTGTCGCCGTACCATTCGCTCCTTCTTGATGCATCATAGTTGAAGGCATTGGCGTAGGGATCGATGAGCACCGAGCGCGCATGACGGTTGATCACACCTTGTATGAGTTTTTTCAGCACGGGGTCCTGATTGATATAAGGTACATATGGAAATATCTGTGCCGATGAATCTCTCAGCCACATCGCATCGATATCTCCGGTAATGACAAAGGTGTCTGCCTTGCCTTTGTTGATATTCTCATGATGGGTGATCGTCGTGTCTAGTGTATTGGGAAAGCAATTTTCAAATAGCCATGCGAGTTCGGGATCGGTTATACCGGCCTTGACTTTAGCTATCTCAGCTTCTATCGCCGGGCTGACAAATTTCCTTTGCGCCAAAGGTGGCCGCCGGCTCTCATATTTATTGACGGCCGAAAAAAGAGTTGCCGGGCTGATAGCTAATCCCCCGGCAACTAATGTTGTATTGACAATAAATTCCTTTCTGTTCAGCATAAGTCGACGATCATTGAAAACAACAATATATGTATTCCATTTTCAAATTTTCAAATCGCCGAATCAGCACATCCTTTATTCATCCTTGCCATGGCAATTTTTGTACTTCTTGCCGCTTCCGCATGGACAAGGGTCATTGCGGCCTATCTTATCTCCCACGCGTATAGGCTCCAGTTTTTTCACTGGCTCTGCTTGCTGAGGCTGGCCTTGTTGTACCTGGCCCTGCGATGGGCTTCCGCCTACATCGTTGCGGGACTCCTTGAGTCCTTTGAAGCTGGTTTGCTCCTGCTCTGCGGCTTTGACCTTCTGTGGCTCAGAGACGGGTATCATGCCCTTGAAAAGGAATGAAGCGATCTCTTTATTGATATGGCTGATCAGCGATTTGAAGAGATTGAATGATTCGATCTTGTAGATCACGAGCGGATCCTTCTGCTCATATCCTGCAGTCTGTACTTCCTGCTTAAGGTCATCCATGAGGCGCAGGTGATCTTTCCATGCGTCATCTATAAGTGACAGCGCGACGTTCTTTTCAAAATAGGTCATCAGGTCCTTGCCGCCATTCTTTACGACTTCTTCGAGCGGTACATATATATTGACTCCCCTCCTGGCATCTGTGAATGGTATCGCTACATTGCTGATGGTATCACCGCGCTCTGCATAGAGGCCACGAAGTACAGGCATAGCGTTGGAAAGAATGAAATCCTTCTTGCGGCTATACGATTCCATGACTTCATGGAAAAGTTGTTCTGTCAGGTCCTCTGGCTTTCCTTTCGCCAGTTGATCCTCGGTGATCGCAGTATCTACTGAGAAATACCTGATCACCTCCAGCTGGAAGTTTGTGTAATCCTTATTGTCGAGATACTGATTGATCAATTCATCTGCGAGATCATAGAACGAGTTCTGAATATCCAATGCGAGCCTTTCTCCAAAGAGTGCGTGCTTGCGCTTACCATATACTACCTGGCGCTGCTTGTTCATTACGTCATCATATTCGAGCAGTCGCTTACGTATACCGAAGTTATTCTCCTCTACTTTTTTCTGAGCACGTTCGATAGACTTGGTGATCATGCTGTGCTGTATCACTTCACCTTCTTCATATCCGAAGCGGTCCATGACCTTGGAGATACGCTCAGAACCGAAGAGGCGCATTAGCTCATCTTCCAGTGACACATAGAACTGCGATGAACCCGGATCGCCCTGACGAC
>JAOQAO010000095.1 GCA_025963485.1 Bacteroidota bacterium
AGATACAGATTGCTTCGTCGTGCCTCCTCGCAATGACGGTGCTTTTTTTACTTCACCGCCTTCCTCCAGTCCACCTTCTCACCAACTATCCTCCTGAGTTCAGAGATGTCTACGCGCTCCTGCTTCATAGTATCGCGGTCGCGAATGGTGACTTTATTGTCAGTGAGTGTGTCGTGGTCTACGGTGATGCAGAAAGGAGTGCCTAGTGCATCCTGGCGGCGGTAGCGCTTGCCGATGGAATCTTTCTCATCGTAGAAGCAGAGGTGGTCGAACTTCAGTTCATTCATGATCTCACGGGCTTTCTCGGGTAGTCCGTCCTTCTTCACTAGTGGAAGGATGGCGGCCTTGATAGGAGCGAGGAACGGAGGGAAGTTCAGCACCGTGCGCTCTGTACCGTCTTCTAGTTTCTCTACTTTGTAGCTATTGCTGAGGACGGCGAGGATGGTGCGGTTGAGGCCTATCGATGTCTCGACTACGTATGGCACGTAGCTCTCGTTCAGCTCGTGGTCAAAGTACTGGAGCTTCTTGCCCGACATGTTCTGATGCTGGGTGAGATCGTGATTTGTACGGGAATGGATCCCTTCTATTTCTTTGAAACCAAAAGGAAAATTGTACTCGATGTCCACAGCCGCATTCGCATAGAAAGCGAGCTTAATATGCTTATGAAGTTTCAGGTCAGCTTCGGCGAATCCCAATGATTTATGCCATGCCATACGAGTCTCCTTCCATTTCTCAAACCACTCCATCTCTGTGCCGGGGCGAACGAAGAACTGCATCTCCATCTGCTCAAACTCGCGTGTGCGGAAGATGAACTGGCGCGCCACCACCTCATTGCGGAATGCCTTGCCGACCTGCGCGATACCAAAGGGGATACGCTGGCGGGAGGTATTGAGCACGTTGAGGAAGTTTACGAAGATACCCTGTGCCGTCTCGGGGCGCAGGTAGATGGTCTCCGACTCATCGGCTATAGCGCCGACCTGCGTGGAGAACATGAGGTTGAACTGACGCACCTCGGTCCAGTTGCGCGTGCCGCTGATAGGGCATACGATCTCGAGATCGACGATGATCTGCTTGAGCTCGTCCATATTGCTATCCTCGAGGGCCTTCTTGAAGCGCGCCTCGATGGTGGCTACTTTTTCTTTATTGCGGAGGACGTTAGGATTGGTCTGGAGAAACATCGCCTTGTCAAAGGTCTCGCCAAACTTCTTCTCGGCCTTGTCGACCTCTTTGGTGATCTTGTCTTCGATCTTTGTCATCGCCTCCTCTATCAGCACGTCTGCGCGGTAGCGCTTCTTGGAGTCCTTATTGTCTATCAGTGGATCGTTGAATGCGTCTACGTGGCCGGAGGCCTTCCAGGTCTTGGGATGCATGAAGATGGCTGCATCAAGGCCCACGATATTTTCATGGAGCTGCACCATGCTCTTCCACCAGTATTCCTGTATGTTCTTCTTCAGCTCCACGCCGTACTGGCCGTAGTCATAGACAGCGCCGAGGCCATCATATATCTCAGATGACGGAAATACGAATCCGTATTCCTTGGCGTGGGAGATGATGTCCTGCAGGTCCGTTACTTTGTTCTCTTTACTCATATTGACGGCGAATATAGGGAAAGGCAACCTCACGCCAAACACTGAGGCACCAAAACCCCCGAAGGGGGCTTAAACAGCCAAATACAAAGAACACTGATGACACGGATAAAACGGATCAATATGGATCACTGACGTCCCCCAATGGCCGATAGCCTGAGGCCGTTTGCTATGGTTCGGGTGCTTTTTACCGTCATTTATCCACGATTTGAAACCTATTTTTCCGCTTTACGTAGAGCCATATATAGCTTGCAAAATGAAATACCTTTTATTTATCACCTATTTGCTTTTTACATCGAGCGCCGGTGCGGCCTCGAAGCCTACCGACGGTAAGTTTGAATTCACCAAGTCTGTATACAAGGTCAAGGCGACGATCCGCAAATCGGACGGCAATTTTGTCCTTGTGCCTGACGATGGCTCTGGTGGCAAGTTCCTGCCTGCATACCTGCCGGAAGAATACAAGAAGAATGGCCTGGAGGTAACCTTTGACGGGGATCTGGGCAAGGCTGAGCCATCTGGCACCGCACTAAACATCCATAAGATATGGGTGGCATACGAATTGAAAGAGAAATACAAATTAGTCCACAAAACATACGAGCTAAACTAATCCGCAATCCCAATGACAATGCTATAGTCCCGACGGAATCACCCGCAGGATGCCCATCGATGACATAGCATAACTAATCCCCAATTGACAGGCGACAGAACACAAGTTTTGTCGCCTGTTTCTTTTTTAAATACAAGTGAGAAAGACAAGCTACAAGTGACGAGGTGACGAAGTGAAACAGCCGCAACATTATCGTTGTATTGATCACTTCGTCACTTGTATTAAAAATGACATACATTTGGATAAAGGAATGTATATGAGAAACATCAAGGTCGTATGTATGGTGCTGGTTGCTGTGGTATCGCTGCATCTATGCGCGCAGACGGGATTCCAGAAGGTCAAATCTATCAAGGGGATCAAAGTCACCGTCAAAGTACTGAGCCCGGACATGATCGTCGTGATCCCAGACAATCAGCCTAACCAACGCTATACTGCCCTGGAGCTCCCCGCCGAGCTCCGTAAAGACGGCCTGCACCTGACCATAGACGGCGACATAGGCGCTATACCTCCCAATGTACGTATGATAGGCACACCCTTCCACATGACCTGTATACATGTGGATGCTGCGGAGAAAAAGAAATATGGGCTTTCTAAAAAGACATACTGTCTGAAAAAGTAGCATCCATGACATCACTTCCGGAGCAATGTGCTCTCTATCAATTTATCACGTGTAATATGTGATACACTGAGATGTTTGTTGCATCATCCCGGGTTTATAGCACTTATCATCACAGTCACATCACTTATTCTTTTTTTCGCCTCACTTGTTAGTTTGAGATTCCCCGACAGTATTTCTATGTGGAGCTTTGAGGTATTCATTCAACTCAAAAAAACAACACCATGAAAAAGAAACCTATACTATTATTAATAACGCTCCTGATCCTCTGCCAGTGGGCGTCAGCACAGCTGAGGCTGGGAGAGGCAGTAGTGACTAAATCAGGAGCAGCTTATGATGATATCGTCGTCGATATTTTTGATGTATCAAATACGACCGGAGCACCCAGGGGATACGGGTGGGACTGGACTGGACGCCACACCCAAACAGAATCATCCTGGGATGCTAAAAATCTCGGGCAAGTATTCGGATTGGCTATCAATACCAATACTGCCTCATCTAAACAAGGCTACATATATGCGAGCTCTACGCAAATATATGGTGGCCATGTCTCTTTCACCTACGATGCCTTGAGCGGTTATGAAGACTATTCCCATTACCATCCTTCTACCGGTCCTGCACAGCCCGGTCAGGACGGGGCTGCGCTGATCTGGGAGCTGCAGCCGGGCGGTGGCGGTCATATCCCACTGGTCAAATCTACAACGGACCAAACATTTCCGAGCCCACCCAGTCCCGCGCATCCGGCAGGTGGAGGGATATTTAACCGGGGAACCGGAATAGGCAATATCTGCTATGATCCAAAGCATGACCAGATATTTGCTACCAATATGGAGGATGGCAGGATATACCGCATCAAAGCTTCTACGGGTGAGGTACTCAGCCGCTATAAGCCATCCTATGAAAACTCGATTCCACCTATGGATGCGACTACTATGCATACACTTGTGACCACTACAGATGATGTTCCTGAATTTGTGGATATGAAACAAGGAAAGCTCTGGGGCATCGCCTATGCCAATGACCGGCTGTACTTTGCCTTTTGGAAAACGAATTATGGCCTTAATAATGGAGAGTATAACTCGGTTTTCTCCATAGGGATCGATCCATCGACATCTGGCCCCAATCCTGGGGAGTTTCAGGCGCGTCCTATTACTACAGGTTCGGTTGATTTCGCAGATGATGTATCTATTCCACCTAGAGATAAACCGGAATTTGATATACCATATCCGCACTATATAAATTCCAGTGGCGCGGATACCCCAGCGGCCTATTCCAACCCCGTAGCAGATATCGAGATATCTGCAGACGGTCTCACTATGCTGCTCGCAGAGAGGACTATGTCCGGCGACTGCTATGACGGTGCCACATCATATGCTGTAGTAGGGTGGGCGCATAGGAGCCGCGTTTTGAAATATGAACTAACGGGTACTACCTGGAATCCCTCAGCGGATAATTTTAATGTCGGAAATGCTATCGTGGGTAACGGCAGCCCCAGTCCCTTCACAGAAACTTTCCACCATACCAATGCGACCGGCGGAGTTGATTTTGGATATTTGGATGTCAACCTTCCCGCCAGTTGCGAACTGGAGGTGTGGGCTTCAGGAGATGCACTCAAATACGGTAGTGGCCCCTATGAACCCACAACTCCCTCCGGTTATACCAATGAATATATATATGGTATAGCAGGAATCCCCATAGGCGGCAATGGACCATCAGCGCCATCTACAAATACTGTTGACTTCCCCAATAGTGTAAATCACACCAGTATCTATCAGGATATTTTCAGCCCTGCGGTCCGCACATCTTCTCTCAATGTGCCTAAGACCAAGCCCGGCGACGTCGATATCTACCGCTTCGCCTGCTGCCATATTGCTGCCAATCTTGCATTTGAGAAGGACACGGTGTGCGCCAGCGATACAGTCTTTTTCAACTCAAGCAATACGGACTATTATGCGCAGTTTACGCTCGACGGCGTGATCCTGCAGGGTCCTGGGGATACCCGTACGTATCCAGGTGTATTCCAAATACCAAACCATAGGATGAAGCTGGACAATCCTCCGGGTACGATCAATGTAGGCCAGCACATCATGTGTGTCACCATATTCTCTGCAGATCCCAATGAAGGGCCGGGCTGGTGCTCTGATGAGATATGCGATACGATCATCGTAGTGCCATGCAGCTGCGAGGACTATGCGAGTGCTGCACACCTGGTAGAAACCCATGTAGGCCTTGATTATGTATTTTCCAATGGAGGCGTGCCTGCTACATTTGTAGATTGGTGGATAGATGCAGATCAGTATCCTACGACCACTATTCCTTCTGATTTCGCTCATACATTTGCTACCGCGGGCAGGCACGTGATATATATGCGTGCAGCCTATATCAAGCCTGGCCAGAATGGGGCCAAGGATACCTGCTGCTACTCTACTGACTCTATCATTCTGAATCTCCCTTTCTGTGAAATATGGAAAGCAGCGGATAGAATTGATTTCAATATTGATCACTCTGATCCAAACGAAGTCCATTTTTATTTTGAAGGAGAGAGGTCACATCCACTTACTGTCATCTGGAACTTCGGAGATGGTACTCCTACCGAGGCCAACAATGGTGATTGGATCAGACACCACTATGCTATCGGAGCTTTACATCGTGTATGTGCTACAGCTATATGGAGCTATCACGACCTGCCGGTCAATCTGGATAGCCTTGATGGTTGCTGCTGCGTAGATACTGTATGTGTAGATGTAGACCCATGCAATATCTGGGAGTTCGGGGTGCAAGAGATAGATCACCAGGGTAGGTTCCATGCTTATCAGTTCTATACATCTTTGTCTCTGAGCGATGTGACCATCGACTGGACATTGGATGGCGTATCACAGCACAATAGCTCTCCATTTATCAGTGTAGGTCAGGATATGCATGCGCATTCCCTCTGTGTGCATGTGAGCTATAGCGTGGGCGAACAAGACTGTAGCAGGGATATATGTGTCTACATCCCACCACTGGAGATCAGTCACGGCCTGCTCCGTTACTACCCTAATCCTACGCACAATATAATGACAGTAGAAGTTCAGGCGCATAAAGGAGACAAGGCTAACATACAGATCATAGACTATCTCGGGCGTATGGTCGCATCTCAGAATTATGATGGCCTAAGTGACGGCCCCAATTCTCTGTATCTCAACCTGCTGGAATACAGCAAGGGCATATACTCTATGAAAGTCACAGTAGATGACAACACCCAGGTGGTCAAAGTAACCAGAGACTAAACCACAGGTAACCAGAACCAGAAGCCGCCTCAGAGATGAGGCGGCTTTTTTCGTTATAGCCTCGCTAACACCTCTAAAAGTATTCTCTCTCAAACTGAATAGCTGGTAGCCCAAAATGACGCGAGGGTTTCCACTCGTGCTTCATCCCACACTACCCATAAGTACAAGACAAAAAACGCGGACCCAGAGTCCGCGTTTTAATCATACTAATCATTGAAATCAAACGAATCATAGTCCAGACTTTTACTTCGTCCTAAACTCCACCCGGTAATTAAATATCGGGAGCAGTCCTTGCTGATATAGATACTGCACTTTATTCGTCGTCGTATCATAATACTTGTACCAGACATTCATATGGCTTGTCACATTCTGTATGTCGAGCATCAGCGTATGCGTCGCATGCTTAGTGTTGAAACGGAAGCTGACGCCGAGGTCGAGGCGGTAGTAGAGCGGTGTGCGCTCCTGGTTGAAGCGGGTTACGTCAATGATGGACTGCTGCTTGATCCGTGACTGCATGGTGTCTATCGGAGAGTATGGATTGCCGCCCATGATGAGAAACTTCCCGTTCAGCCCGATGATAGTTGCCTTGTTCTTTCCTACGCGAAACTCCTTGCCGCCGAGGACATTCACCACATAGTTGCGGTTGAAGCTCGTGTTGTAGGTCTTGCCGGTGAGTGTCTTATAGGTAGAGTTGAACACCGATCCCGTCGCCATAAAGTAATAACCTTTGGAGAAAAACTTTTGCAGCGTGATATCCACGCCATAGTTCATGCCTGTTCCTTTGCTGATAAAGCTGCTGTTGCTGAAGTTGGCGTCATAGAAGTTGCTCGCATTGCCCAGTGAGAGCGCACTGCCGCTATCCTGCGAGACGCCCTGATGAAAGAGATATTGGTAGTATAGCTCTGTCTTAAACTGAAAGTCCTTCGCAAACACCAGGGTGTAGCCGAGTACAATATGCACGGCCTTTGGGATTTTCAGATTCCAGTTGGGTAGATAGACCTCTGCCGAGCCGAAGGTCTTATTGAAGAGCAATGTCGACAGGTCCTCAGGTTTGGAGTGCAGCCCGGCGGCGAAGGCCAGTGTATGGTTCGTTGCAGGTTTGTACTGCACCGAGAAGCGCGGATCGATTGCAAAACTGCTATTGAGAAATAATTGCGTGTAGTGTACGCCGCCATTCACTGTCCACTTAGGGGAGAGCATCTGCTGCCACTGCGCGTATGCCTGCAGCATCTCTGTCCAGCCCTTGCTCGCATAGGTAGTCACCTCTTTCGCGCTGTCATTGTCCCAGGTGTGGAAGTTGTAGTTGTACCCAGATGCAGTGAAAATAAAGCCCGTGCGGAGCGTACTGCGTGCCGTCATCTTATAGTTGTACTGCTCGCTGAGGCGGATGCGGTAGTCGCGGATCGCGATGTCGGCCTGGGTGTATTGCGTCAGTGCCGCGTCGTTCTTCAGCGCGTAGTCTTGCTCTGTGATCCCCTGTCCGGAGAAAGATAGCACCGACTGCAGGTAGCTCTTGTCATTGAGCACGATCTTGTGCGTCACGCCATAGGAGCCTTTGATATTCCTGTTGAAAAAGCCCTGGCTGTCATATGAGGTAAGCCACTTGCTTGTATCCCGCACAGCATTGTGATGTGCCTGATTCATACCCATCAGTCCCCAGATGGCAAAGGTGCCAGCCTTCGTAGTCGGCACATTGATCTTGAAGGAGAGATCCTGATAATCCGGAGCAGACGGTCCGAGATTGGAGATGAACTTGCCCAGCAGCGCGAGCGTGGAGTAGCGGTAGTTTACAATATATGATGCTTTCGATTTCTTGGAGAAAGGTCCTTCTGTCGCGGCCTCTATACCCGTGATACCGAGCATAAAGGAATGCTCACGCTGTTCGTTATTGCCGGAGCGCAGGCGCAGGTCCATCACACCCGAGAGCGCATTGCCATACTCAGCAGGGAAGGCACCTGTATAGAAATCGCAGGTCGCCAGCGTACTACTGCTCAGCATGCTGATCGCACCGCCAGTCGAGCCGAGTGAGTTGAAGTGATTGGGATTGACGATCTCCACACCTTCCATTTTATACATTACGCCTTTCGGCGAATTGCCACGAACCACGAGTTCATTATTCAGGTCTCCGCTCGATGCTACTCCGGCGAAGTTGAGCGCTACCCTCGCCGGGTCAAAAGCCGATGCGACGAAACGCTTGGTCTCCTCTACGGAGATCGATGTGGCGCTGACGACGGCCATGTTATTGACAGGTACCCCGCGATTGGATGAGTATACGGCTACCTCGCCGAGCTGGCTGGCCTTGTCCTTCATCTGCACATTGAGTATGATCTCTTTCGACGCCTCTACGAGCATATCGGGGTAGACGTTATCCGTGTAGCCCAGATAGGATATGCGAAAGGTACGCCTGCCCACCGGGACATCTGAGAGTTTGAAAAAGCCCAGGCTGTCCGTCATCTCTCCGATGGTCATCGTAGAGTCATCGAGCCGGATGATTGCGCCCTCTATGGGCTGCTGTGTCGCTCCATCTAGTACTTGTCCGCGTATGGTTTGTTTTGGAGTGGTCTTCTTCGGTGCAGCTTTTTTGAGGATCACATTGTTGTTGATCACTTCGTATTCGAGCGACGCCTTGCGGCATAGCTCCACCATGAATGCTGCGAAAGGCATGTCTTTGACCTGCATGGTGACAGAGTTGGCGCCGTCTGCGACCTTAGGATTGTACGAGAACTGTATCCCGTACCTGTTG
The DNA here is from genome assembly GCA_025963485.1 of Bacteroidota bacterium. Classification (GTDB taxonomy): domain Bacteria; phylum Bacteroidota; class Bacteroidia; order Chitinophagales; family LD1; genus UBA1941. The sequence goes on from JAOQAO010000095.1 coordinate 8,822, forward strand.
CCGAGATCGCTTATGACAGCAGTGAGCTTGGCATTGGTGTATGTTGCAGTGATGTTAGTTTTATGGATGTCGGTCTGTGCATAGCTGTGCAGGGTTAGGCACATGACTATGGTAGCAAACACATGTTTTGCAAATGGCATTGAGTTTAAATTTAAAATTAATTAATGAGCATAGATCGAGTAGCTCTGCGCACTATCGCGAATGATGCGCATGCCTAGCGAAGACTTGAGTATATCGAGGGCCGGGGTCAGAGGCTGCTTGTCGAGCTTACCGGTAAAAGCGATCGACGCGACAGCCGTATCTTTGATAGTAAATGAAGCATGATAATAGTGCCCCATATCTTTGAGCAGCAGCGGTACGGGTGTATTATCAAATACCAGCACCCCTGTTTTCCATGAGAGGTAGTTGTTGTCTACCTTTAGTTTATTTAATGCCTTAGTCGTCTTATCATAACTACCCATATCTCCCGGCAGTAGAATCTCCTTATGTTCCGTTCCCGCTTCCGCAAAAGAAACCCGGCCAGTCGCTACACTGACCTCCACTTTGTTCTCAGCAGTATAGGCTCTTACATTGAATGAAGTGCCCAGCACCTGGGTCACAGTACCGCCTGAAGCAATAGTAAATGGATGCTCCGGATCCTTCGCCACTTCAAAGAAAGCTTCACCGGTCAGTTTTACATCCCTATTGTCTCCAAATTTATCTTTATATGCCAGCTCACTATTGCTATTGAGCCAGATCACAGAGCCATCGGGCAGCTGCACTTTCTTCGTTTCATTGGCAGTGGCCACATTATTCCATTTAGGCTCCCGATTCATCTGGTACATCACATATCCGATACCGAGTATCAGGAGCAGCGATGCCGCCAGTGCCCAAATTCTAAAGCGATTCATAGGCACTACTTTTGGCTGCTGCACTAGGTGTATCTTCCGGCGAACTTTATCCCACGCCGCATCGACATTGATTTCTATATTGTTCTGGTAGGATTCGGTTGCTCTCCATGCGGCTTTCACGCTCTCCATTTCTTCTTTTAGTTGGGGGCGGGCATTGGTATAGCTTTGCAGTTCGGCACTTTCTTCTTCAGTGATGCCTCCTTGCATTTGCTTTACCAGCAGCTCATATATCCTCTCGTCGTTCATTTCTATCAGCCCTTTGATTAATAGACACACAAAACCCTATACCACCCTACCATAACCCCAATAAAAATTTTATTAGTACCAAAACCGGCAGATGTTTGCGTAAATGCTTCAAAGCCGTCGTCATATGTTTCTCCACGGTTTTAGTAGATATATCCAGCCTTTCAGCGATCTCTTTATAACTCAGTTCTTCAAACCTGCTCAGCACAAATACCAGCCGCGGCGCATCCGGCAGGTAGCCGATGACCTTGTTGACTTTATTCTCCGTCTCGGAAAATAGCAAGACACTATCCGTGAGATCAGACGCATGACCCTGTACCTGATCGTGTCCCTCAGTTATTTCCTCTCCCGTAAATTTGACTTTGCCTCTCAGGTAGTTCAGCGAACGATTGACCACCGCTGCCCGCATGTATGCCTGGATATTGCCTGAGACCTGTAGTTCTGATTGTTTCTCCCACACAGAAATGAATGCCTCCTGCACGAGGTCCTCCGCTGTATTGGCATCGCTGATGATACGCGCAGAGATACTCACCAGCCACTTGTAGTGCTGCCGGAATATCAGTTCAAAATCTATTTCATTCTCAAAAAGCACAGGAGTGATTTGATGGGGAAGATACCCTTTTTTATGGCTGTTGGACTTCTCTATGTCGGCTGTTTACTTGCGACTATCGACTTGCAGCTTGCGACCCTTGATCTATTTTCCCCTCCCGTACAGCACAGTCAGCACCGTATAGATGATGATCTTAAAGTCCATGACGATATTCATGTTCTCCATATAGATGATATCGTATTTGAGCCGCTTGACCATTTCTTCCACCGTAGAGGCGTAGCCATATTTCACCATGCCTAGAGATGTGATACCGGGTTGCACCTTGAAGATGTGTTTGTAATAAGGCGCATGCTGCACGATCTGATCGGCAAAGAACCTGCGCTCCGCGCGGGGCCCCACGATGCTCATTTCACCCTTCAGCACATTGATAAATTGCGGCAGCTCGTCTATCCGGTATTTCCTTATCCATTTGCCTACAGAGGTGACACGCGGATCATCATCGCTGGTCAGCATAGGCCCATGCTGCTCTGCATTTGTATACATAGACCGGAACTTGATGATATGAAACGTAGTGCCATACTGGCCCAATCGCTCCTGCGTGTAGAAGATCGGCCCCCTGGATGTCAGCTTGATCCGTACCGCCACATACAGCAGCAACGGCGAGATAAAGATCAGCGCCAGCACTGAGTTGATCACATCAAACCACCGCTTGGTGATACGCTGCCACTCGCTCAGCAGCGAGGGCGGTATCTCTATGAAAGCCTCCCCGATGATCGAGTTCATTTTGGTCGTGCCTGAGAGGATATCATACATATCGGGTATGATTCGGATATAGACATTCTTGTCAGCGAGCGTATTTAGGATATCGTTCAGCCGGTGGTGCTCGTTGGACTCTATGGCGATGATGATCTCTTCTATCTGGTGCTCGCGCACTATCTGCTCCAGGTTTTTGATATTACCGAGCTGTTTGAGTTCTTCCGTCACCTTGTTCTGTGTCTCCCCATTGAGCCGGATATAGCCGGCAAACTTATATCCAAATGAATTTTTCGGTGCTGAGAATTCCTCATAGATCTCTGTAGCTTTCTGATTGCCGCCGATGAGCAGCGTATTGTATGCTACACGCTTGCTGCGCAGGTTGGCCTTGGCCCGGTTGAGCAGTATGATACGGCCCAGGAAAGTAAAAGTAAATTGAGCCGAATAGAGCACCGCAAAGGTCAGGTAGTAATCCGTAAAGCGCCGTACCTTATCATCGAGCAGCAGCGCAAAGAAGATGAACAACGTACCTAGCAGTAGGATCAAAGCCGTCTTCACCAATTCCTGTAAGCGCGACTTTCGATATAGGTCCGTATATGTACCACTGATATAATGCAGTACGAGCCATATCTCCGGCACGATGAATAGCCCTGCAAAAAACTGATTGTCCTGAAAGGGTAAGCTAAAATGAAACGGCTGCGCTTCTATCACCACCTTGCGGAACATATACAAACAATACCACGCCGCAAGCGAACTCAGATAGTCGCTGACCAGATACCACCCTATGAACCGCCTGCGTTTCTGCATCAGTTAAAGTACAACAGTTTCACATTGTCAAAGTAAACAGTCCCGGTAATGCCCGGATTCTTATAGACCACATAGTATATCTTGAAAGAACTACCCGCATTATTGCCGATAAAGGAACTGAAGTTTAGGTAGGTTTTCTTCCAGGATGTCTGCGGGAAGATCGTGATGAGTGGATAATAGCTTATAGTACCTGTGCCATCTGTAGCCGCCAGCCCGACGTCAAAGGGCATATTTTCATTCGTGTTGGACTTCTTGAAATTCATCTCCACATATGCCTCACGTCCGTTGGTATTGACTGTAGTTCCATTGGCTTGCAGGCAGACGGTCATAGTATCGTTAGTCCCCATCACGATCTGCCCGCTATGCAATGGGAGGCCAGGCAGAGAGTCGGCATCTTCATTGGAGATAGACATATGGGAGTCAAAGCTTGTAGAGCTATTGAAGTTCTCCAGTATCCCATGCTGGGTATTGGCGAAATAATGATAGACCGGATGGCGCGTATATACCTGGCCCGGTACTGCATTGTGTATCGTAAAAGTATCGGACCTATAGAATGGGTACGAGGCCCTCGAGCTGATGATGCCATTGTCATATATGCCCGCGCTGATCAGGATGGACACATCGCCCTGTGCCAGTATAGGCACCCTGATGGGCATCTCGTAGGCGCCGAGATCGGTCGCGCCACTTTCTACCCATGCATCAGGTATCCGGAAGCCCGGCGAACCGAATGCGCCACCATCATAAGCGACTGAAGGTGAGTCCACCTGCAGGTAGATCGGTACCCCGCCATTGGGCACCTTGGTACAGCCGGGAGCAAAGATCAGCAGGAGCACTGCCACACAAGCCAGCCCGCTGCCTATAGATATACGTAGTTCTTTAGTCATAATGCCTCTAAAATTCAGGCTGTAAACGTAAGAAGTTTAAAAGGATTGTGGAAATACAGCTGCTTTCATACAAAGAAATGACACTTGCCTGACCATTTGTAGAGGCTGTTTGCATTGCCCTCTCCTTTGGAGAGGGTTAGGAGAGGTGGCTGTTCAATGGACTACCAGCTGGCTATTGATCTTGTCTATGATCCGCTGTCCGAGCTCCATGGCCAGGTAGCCATCATGGGCTGTTACGGGAGGTTGCTTATCTGTCAGGATGCTTTTGAGAAAAAGCTCCAGCTCCATTTTGATAGCATTGACCTCCTTCTTCTCAGGTACATCGTAGGTGATGTATTTCTTGGTATTATCCGCCAGCTCTATCTCAAACTGGTTGGTACTATTGGCCGTAGGCTCATTTTCTATTTTAAACACCTCCGACTTCTGCTTCAGGAAGTCCATACTGATATAAGCCCCCGGCTGGAATATCCGCATCTTGCGCATGTTCTTCACGGAGATACGGCTTGCCGTCAGGTTCGCCACACAGCCATTATCAAACTCTATCCGCGCATTAGCTATATCCGGCGTCTTGCTCACAATGGCCACACCGCTGGCACTTACTTTCTTCACGTTGCCTTTCACCAGGCTCAGGATGATGTCGATGTCGTGTATCATCAGGTCATGCACCACAGACACATCCGTCCCGCGCGGGTTAAATTGCGCCAGCCTGTGCACCTCGATAAATAGCGGCTTGATCATCTTCTTATTCAGGCTCAGCAGGGCGGGGTTAAATCGCTCCACATGGCCCACCATGCATTTGATACGAGCCTCGTCTATCAGTTTGACCAGTGTCGACGCCTCTGTGATCGCATAGGCGAGGGGCTTCTCTATAAAGATGTGCTTGAACTTCTTGATCGCTATCACCGCGCAGTCGTAGTGGGTGGTGGTCGGTGTCACGATGTCCACCGCATCGCAGAGGTCCATGAGCTCCTCCTCCGAGCTGAAGTGCGGCACTCCAAATTCCTCAGAGACCTTTGCTGCCAGCTCCATATTAGGATCATAGAAACCCACGACCTCATAACCTTCTATCTCTTTGAGGAGCTTCAGGTGGATCTTGCCGAGGTGACCCGCGCCGAGCAGCCCTATTTTGACTTTATCCTTATCTTTCATAAAAACCTACGGCTAAAGTAGTTTAGTATCAATGCGCAATGGCCGAACTGCCTAAAATGATGTTAGCGGATTTATTGTGGATTGTACTCCAAAAGGGGCAAGCCTGTCCCTACGGTTAGAGCGCAAATCTTTGATCATATCGCCTCAAAATACTCCACGATCTTCTTTTTCAGCAGGTCTTCCTGGGCTTTCATGCTGAGTGTTGGCAAGCCTTTAATGGCCTCATAGTGCGGCCAGCCGTCCTCATCAGTACCTGTGAGTTTGTAGTAGCCTTCGGGTTCCAGCAGACGGCAGACGGCTATATGCATGAGATTTAGCTTCTCTTCTTTTTCCCATTTTTCTTTGACGATGCCGACCTCATTCATGCCGATGAGAAAGAGGATCGCATTCAGATCCGGACGTTGGCCAAATTCCTCTTTGACCCTGTTGCGCACCTTATACCATCGCAGGGCAAAGGCATCATCATTATCTTTTGGTTTGTCATTGAGCAGAGGCATGCGGCGAAATTGGTCAAAATACGCGAGAGTATATTGATTTGAATTTGGTTAAAAAATGCGATGGGAGCGGGTTTACATTCAATCGATTACAAAGCAACTATTTGTTAATTTAACAACTGCTTTCCTTTTTTGAAAAATGCCTAAAACCTTTTGCCTCTGTTAAATTTGATTAACTTCGCCCGACTTTTTTTCGCAAGTATTATAATTGTCATCCTTTTTTAGAAAAGCATAATAAACCATTATTACTATATGATTCGTAAAAGTATCTTAGCCCTGTCCACTTTGATCACGCTGGCTTCTTACGGCCAGAAAGCAGGCGCACCTGCTGCCGGTACTGTAGCTCCCAAAGCGAGTGCTATAGCTCCGAAAGCAGAAAAGAGCGCTGTCATCTTCACCGTAGACAAGCAGCCGGTGACCGTCGGCGAATTCGAATACGTCTATACCAAGAATAATATCAATAACCAGGCAGACTACAGCGAGAAATCACTGACTGACTATCTCAATCTCTATGAGAACTTCCGCCTCAAGGTGCGCGAGGCAGAAGCTATGAAGCTCGACACCATATCCTCATTGAAAAATGAACTTGAAGGTTATCGCAAACAGCTCGCCAAGTCGTACCTCACTGACAAGGAGATCACTGATCACCTGATACAGGAAGCGTATGAGAGGTCAAAGCAAGAAGTGAACGTGAGCCATATCCTCATAGGCTGCGACGAAAGTGCAAATCCATCTGACACGTTGATAGCGTATAATAAAGCTCTTGACTACCGCGCCCGCCTGCTCAAGGGCGAAGACTTTGCTAAGCTCGCAAAGGAAGCAGCAGAAAAGGAGAAAGGCGATCCATCTGCAAAAGAAAATGGAGGTACTCTCGGTTGGTTCACGGTATTCCAGACGGTATACCCTTTTGAGAGTGCAGCTTATGGTTTGAAACCGGGCGATGTATCAGGCCCTGTCCGTTCACAATTTGGCTACCACATCGTGAAGCTCAATAAGACCCGTCCTGCACAAGGCGAAATACATGTAGCGGAAGTACTGATCAAAACTCCTGAAAAAGCCACCGCTGAGGAAATAGCTAAAGCCAAGGTGAGGGCGGACTCTATTTATAATTTGATAGCACTCGGCAAAACAAAATGGGATGACGCTGTCACAGCCTTCTCCGAAGACCGCACATCTAAAAATAAGAAAGGCGAACTCCAGTGGTTTGGAGTAGGCCGCATGATGCCGGAGTTCGAAGAAGCCGCCTATGCGCTCAAAAAGGACGGCGACATCGGCAAACCTATCAAGACCAACTACGGATGGTATATTATCAAAAGGCTCGAGAAGCGCGCTATCCCTCCTTTCACAGAAGTCAAGGCCGACTTCAAAAAGAAAGTAGAACGCGACTCCCGCTCATCAGTGGCTAAGACAAAACTGATCGATCGTATCAAAAGGGAAAACAAATTCTCTGAGAGCCTGGTTACCAAAAGGCAGTTTTTCGATGCTGTAGATACCAATCAGATCCGCAGCGGAAATCTCAAAGCAGACTCGATCAAATTCTCAGGCAATGAGATACTTTTTCATCTCGCCGGTGTGGCGTACAAGGCAAAGGACTTCGAACAGTTTCTGGAGAAATCAGCTAAGCGCCGCAATGACAAAACTAAAGATGGCCTGCTCACAGAATACTATGACAACTGGGTAAATCAGAAATGCCTCGACTACGAAGAGAGCATGCTCGACAAGAAAAAACCTGAATTTGCCAGCCTGATGAAGGAATACCGCGATGGTATCCTCCTGTTTGAGCTCACTGACCGTCAGGTATGGGGCAAAGCGACAAAGGACACTGCAGGCCTTCAGGCATACCACGAGCAGAACAAAGGCAAATACATGTGGAAGGAGCGCGCTGATGTAGAGATATACAACTGCTCTGACAAAAAGATATGCGATGACGCACACGCCATGGCACAAAGCGGCAAGACCGGTGAAGAGATACAAAAGGCACTCAACAAAGAAGGAAGCAACAGCAAAGTATCTGTACTCAGCGGCAAATATGAGAAGGGCCAGTATGATGTGGTAGATAAGTCTACCTGGAAGAAAGGCCTCGAACCGATCACTAAGATCAATGACAGCAGCTACCAGTTCATACTCGTGAAAGAGATAATCAAGCCGGAACCCAAGTCTCTCAAAGAGGCAAAAGGATATGCCGTATCAGACTATCAGGAGTTTCTGGAGAAAAAATGGCTGGCCGATCTTCGTCAGAAATATCCTATAGAGGTCAATCAGGCAGTTTTCAAATCACTGATCAAGAAATAAAATTTAAGGTTTAATACTATTTTTGAAAGGTGCGACTATGAAATGTTGCACCTTTTTTATTTACCATGATCATAAAGAGAAGGTCTATCATCATATCGCGTACCATCATATTATGTAGCATTGCTGCGATAGGGCTATGCGCCACCGTGTCCTGCAAATTCTTTGGCAGGAAATCTCCCACGCAGGGCGAGATCGTTCTGGCCCGTGCCAATAACGACTACCTCTACCTCTCAGACATGGCCGGCCTGACCAAAAATATGTCAGCCAAGGATTCCATTGCTTTTATCGCCAACTATAGTGAGTCATGGGTGCGCCGTCGCCTGCTGCTCAAAAAGGCCGAGGAGAATGTGCCTTATGATGAGCTGGGTATCGACAAAAAAGTAGAAGACTACAGGCAGTCCCTGTTGTTATACGAATATGAAAAAGAGCTTATCAACCAGAAGCTCGACAAGGCTGTCAATGATGATGAGATACAGGAGTTTTATGATAAGAATAAAGAAAAATTTACCCTGGAGAGTGACATCTATGATCTGCAATATGTAGAGATACATATCGATGCACCGGACCTCGACAAAATGCGTCCTGTCATCCTCAACCCGAAGACGGATGACGATATCAATAAGCGGGAGGGCTATTGCAAAGTATATGCACAGACCTATTCCTTTGCTGACAGCAACTGGATGGCGGCATCTGCTGTGCTCAAAAAGTTCCCCATCTCATCAGCTGATCTCAAGACCCTGTCTACAGGCGGCCGGTTTATGGAATACAAGAACAATAAAAATGCCTATTTCCTTTATGTAAAAACAGTAAGGCATCAGGGCGAGCCGTCTCCACTGGAGTTCATCAGAAATCAGATCAAGGAGGTCGTGTTCAATAAAAAGAAAGTAGTACTTATACAGAAAATATATGACGGCATCTACGCTGACGGCGTCAAATCCGGCAAATGTGAAGTGCTGGTCAAGAAGTAGTTTTAGGTTATAAGTCTTAGGTTATAGGCCTAAATGCCAGAACATTTATCCTGATCTTCAGGCACTACTTAAAACCTATTACCTACAACTTACAACCTGCATTTCGCACAATAATTTCCTCTTTCATTTGTTATTACTTGTCAAATAAACACCTGTCAAATGTGGCCTGAAGCTTATTTGAGCCCTCAAAACATATAAATTACTATTTTGCAACCCTTATAAATATGAAATCACTGAAAAATATATATGTACTCACTGCCTGCCTGATGCTGGCTGTGGGCCTTTCGGCGCAGCATAATAATGCTGACAAGGTGATATCTGTAGTGGGTGATAATATCATACTTCAGTCAGAAGTGGATGTCCAATACTTTCAGCAGCAGCAGAATGCTACGGGCATGCCTCTGGACTCCGATGCTAAATGCCGCATACTCGATGGATTATTGCTCGACAAGATGTTTCTGGCGCAGGCCAATCTGGATAGCCTCATCGTCAGCCAGGAGGAGATAGATGGAGAGCTCGATCGCCGTGTCAAGTACTTCATGAGTGTATTTGGTTCTAAAGAGAAAATGGAGGCCTATTATGGCAAAAGTGTCGCCGAGATGAAAGAAGACTTCACGGAGGATATCAAGAACCAGCTTCTCAGCGATAAGATGAAGGCGAAGGTTTTTACAGGCCTCAAGGTCAGCCCGCAAGAGGTCAAAGACTTCTTTGCCAAGATACCGAAAGACAGTATTCCTTATTTTAATTCAGAGTTGGAGATCGGGCAGGTTGTGATGTTTCCCAAGATCACTGATGAGGAGAAAGACGTAGCCAGGAAGAAACTCGAAAAGATCAAGAAGGATATAGAGGCAGGCGCCGATTTTTCGCTGCAGGCTATCCTGTATTCAGAGGATCCGGGCTCTGCATCCAATGGCGGTGATCTCGGTATCATCGAGCGTGGTGAGCTGGTACCTGAGTTTGAGGGAGTGGCGTTCAGGCTCGACCCGCACAAAATGAGCGATCTCGTCGAGACGCCATTTGGATTTCACCTGATCATAGTAGATGAGAAGAAAGGAAACAAGCTGAAGCTACGCCATATTCTGATCAAACCCAAGACCTCATTGGCAGATCTTGCGCTTGTCAAAAATAAGATAGATAGTGTACAGCATCAGCTTGCCGTTGATTCCATGAGTTTCCGCGAAGCGGTAGCCCTGTATTCGGACGACGAGGGCCTGAAGCTAAACGGTGGCCTGATGGTCAACCCTAAAACGCAAGGTACGTTTTTTGAAAAATCTGAAGTAGATGGCACACTCATCTTTACACTCGACAGATTGAAAGTAGGACAGTACTCTGAGGTATTGCCTTTCACCAATATGGACAAGACAGGTGAGAAAAAAGAAGGATACCGGGTCATCTACCTCAAATCCGAGACCAAGCCACACAAGGCGGATCCTTCTACAGACTACTCCAAGATACAATCTGCAGCCAAGCAGAAAAAGCAGCAGGACGAACTCACGAAATGGATCAAGCTCAATAAGAACCATATTTTTATCAAGATCGACCCGTCGTACTATAACTGTGAGCCTATCAAAAAGTGGATCGCCGCTGATAAGAATTGAATATTTGTCTGTTCCTAAGAGAATAGCTATCTTTATAATCATGGAATTTACAGAAAATAGTGCCAAGCCCATTAATTCCAAAGGGGCCCTTATCTTCAAAAAAATGCTTGAGGACAAGAAAGCTATTCATGAGTATTTGAAACAGGGCGGAAAACTTGCCGATCTTAAATCCAAGTATCGTTTTGCAAACCCATTATCCTCTTCTAGAAACAAATGACTTTTCTTTTGAGTTTGTAACTGATAGGGGCATTCATTATGTCGCCTACTTTCTGGAATATGGATATATGTTTTCTGAATATCCTGATTTTTCCGGACATACATACACGTTTAATATCGATCTGATAAGTGATGAATCGGATATAGCCATAAATGACGAAAGGGTTGGTATGACGATAGTTGAGATATTCAAGGTGTTTTTTAGCAAAATAGAAAACGTAGTTGTATACGTGTGTGATAGTATGGACGACAGGCATTTAGCCCGAAAGAGAAAATTTGATTCATGGTTTTGGAAATATAATGATGGCACCATTATCAAAGAGGATGGCATAGCTGTAGTAGAAGATACTGAGATACTCAACTCTTTGCTCGTGCACAGAGATAATCCGCACCTGCTAAATATAATTTTGGCATATAAGGAACTCAATAATAGGGCAGATGAAAAATAGACATCAAATCCTATTTGCGGCATTTATTAAAAAAACTTTTTGGGATAAGATATACGGGATTATTGTTTTAGTATTGTAGCTATATGGGGTTGATCCATATGATTTTGTTCCCTAACAAATAAAGATAGAAATGTATAACTCTGACGTAGAAGCACTCGACGCATTTGCCCAAAAATATAAGGACCTCAAGGCAGAAATATCCAAGATCATCGTAGGACAGGACGAGGTCGTTTCCAATATCCTCATTTCGATATTCAGCGACGGGCACTCGCTGCTCATCGGTGTACCGGGCCTCGCCAAGACGCTGACTGTGCATACGATCGCACAGATACTCGACCTTAGCTTTAGCAGGATACAGTTCACACCCGACCTGATGCCATCAGATATTATCGGCTCGGAGATACTCGACGAGAGCAGAAACTTCAAATTCAACCGCGGTCCGGTATTCAGCAATATCATCCTGGCAGATGAGATCAACCGTACACCGCCCAAGACCCAGTCAGCGCTACTCGAAGCCATGCAGGAGCGCACGGTGACCGTAGCCGGCCAGCGCCACAAGCTCGACCTGCCTTTCTTTGTACTCGCTACGCAGAACCCAATCGAGCAGGAGGGTACCTATCCGCTGCCAGAGGCGCAGCTCGACAGGTTTATGTTCTCTATTACGCTCGACTATCCGACATTCGCCGAAGAGATACAGGTGGTCAAGACTACAACAGCAGGCACTAAAGCAGAGCTCAATAAGCGACTCTCGGCTACGGAGATACTCTACTTCCAGCAGCTCATGCGCAAGATACCGATAGCGGACAATGTCCTCGAATACGCCGTGCGCCTTGCTACCAAGACACGTCCTAACCGCCCCGACTCGCTGCCTATGGTCAATAACTATATAGCCTGGGGAGCCGGCCCGCGTGCCTCGCAGTACCTAGTGCTGGGTGCCAAATGCCATGCGGCCACCAAAGGCAAATACTCTCCGGATATAGATGATGTCAAGGCTGTGGCGCTTCCTATCCTGCGCCATCGCGTTTTCAAAAATTACAAAGCCGAAGCTGAAGGCCTCAGCATCGAGAAGATCATCACGGACCTGATGTGATTTTAGTCATGTCCGTCTGATTCAGGCTAATTTCTATTTGAACCTTTGCTTATTTACGCGAAATTCGTGTGATTCGTTAAATAATCCCGTGCTCATGCCCAAGGTCCTTCGTATCATCAATCGTCTCAATCTCGGCGGCCCTACGTACAATGCCGCCAATCTGACTAAATACATGGATGCGGAGTTTGAGACGATGCTCGTATCCGGTATGACCGATGACACCGAGCAGAGTTCACAGTTTATCCTCGACAAGCTCGACCTGCATCCCACCTATATCAGGGAGATGTACCGCGAGCTCAATCCTTTCAAGGATTACAAAGCTTATTTCAAAATTCGCGAGATCATCCGTGAGTTCAAACCGGACATAGTACATACTCACGCCGCTAAAGCTGGTGCAGTAGGCAGGCTGGCGGCTTATCATGAGGGGGTTCCTATCATCGTGCATACTTTTCACGGGCATGTATTCCACTCTTATTTCGGCGCGTTGAAAACGAGGATTTTCCTGGAAATAGAGCGCTATCTGGGCCGCCGGACCAATGCTATAGTCACTCTCAGCGAGATACAGCGTGATGAGTTGTCTGTGCAATTTCGTGTAGCGCCAAGGGAGAAATTTGAGATCATTCCGCTGGGTTTCGATCTGAGCAGGTTTACGGATGACAAAGAGGCCAAGCGTAGAGCGTTTCGCGAGCAGTACAATATAGCCGACGATGAGATAGCCATCAGTATCGTAGGCCGCCTGGTGCCGGTCAAGAACCATGCGATGTTCCTCAAAGGCCTGAAGCTCGTTGCTGATAAAACAAAAAAGAAGATCCGCGCATTCATCATCGGCGATGGCGAGGAGCGCGCAAATGTAGAGCAGATGGCCCGCGACTTAGGGTTGAAATTCAACAACGCGGATCTCAAAGAACGGAATATCCTGACCTTCACCTCCTGGATCAAGGATGTGGATGTATCTAATGCCGGCTCGGATATTATAGTCCTGACATCATTCAACGAAGGCACGCCGGTGAGCCTCATCGAAGCGCAGGCCTCCGGCAAACCGATCGTGAGCACGCGTGTAGGAGGTATAGCCGACGTGGTCAGAGAAGGTGAGACGGCCCTGCTATGCGACTCAGATAATGCGGAGGCTTTTTCAGCTCACCTGCTGCGGCTGGTAGATGATGATGATCTGCGCCGGGATATGTCCGACCGGGGCACAGCACATGTCATGCACAATTTCAGTCATCTGAGGCTGGCCGGAGATATGGGCGCTTTGTACAGGAGATTACTCAATCATAAGAGATAATGTGCATGCTTATACCATTATCTTTTGGGTAAATAGGCCAATTATTGTAGGTTTGTAGGAATAATATGGTCAAGAAAATTTATTACCTGTTGGGGATATTGGTGCTATTTTCACTATCATCCTGCAGAGTTTTTTATGCCAATGAGATGTTCAAGCAAAAGGACTATCAGTTCTTTGAGCTCGCCAAAAAGAAAGTAGAAGAGTATGTGATAGAACCGGGAGATGAGCTTACGCTGGAGGTATATTCCAGGGATGGGTTCAAACTGGTGGACGTCCTGGGCGGTAGCTTGGCTACTACACAGGGCTCGACGGCTGCGTCTGCCACTACTGGCAATGGCCTGGCTGAAAAGCCGAAGTACCTCGTTGACAAAGAGGGATTTGCTAAATTTCCTGTACTAGGAATGCTCTACGTCAAAGGATATACGCAAAACGAGCTGGAAACGCAACTAGCCCAGCGATATGCATCCCTTTTCGTGAATCCTTTTGCGATACTCAAGGTGACCAACAGGCGTGTATTCGTATTTAAGGGAGATGTAGGTATGGTCGTCGATCTCAATAATGCACCTACATCGCTACCAGAGGTGCTGGCCAGATCGGGCGGCCTGGCACGGAACCTGAAAGCCTATAAGATCAAAATAATCCGCGGCGATATGGCAAATCCTCAGGTGCGGATCATAGACCTCTCTACCCTCGAGGGGCTGCGGTCTTCGGACCTGATAGTACAGTCAAATGACATTATATACGTAGAACAAAGGAAGGCTATCCTCAATGACATATCCCAGTCGGTGAGCCCTGTCGTCACCCCTATTATCAGTGTTATAGGCCTTATAGTTTCCATCACATTGCTATCCAGAACGATCAAATAGATAACTAAACGTGGAAATTCCTCAAAATAATAATAACGCCCCTAATACCAAGGCCCAGCAAGAGGATGAAATATCCAACCCGCTGGAGAACTTTAATCTTGGGCTTTTCCTATATGTGCTCAATAAGTCAGTGGTATGGATCATAGTGATCACGCTGATCAGTATCGTATTGGCCTGGCTGTACGTCAGGTATTCACCCAATGTTTATCAGTCTAGTGCTACGGTGCTCTTTATGACCCAGAAGAAAGAGTCCCAGATACTCGGTGTGGACAAGATAGCACAGGAGCAGGACCAGGGAGAGATAAACCGCGAGATCAAGCTGATCCAGTCCAAACTCATGGTGGAGCGGGTCTATAAAAAACTGCCCTTGCGCGTAGCTTATTTCAAAGAGGGCAAAACGAAGATCGTTTCATCTGACCTGTATTTATCCAGTCCTTTCAGGGTAGAGGAGGTCCCCGGTTTCACCCGTATCGAGAATCAGCCTATCTATGTCACGATCATCAATCAGAAATCCTTCTCGATCTCATACAATCATGGAAGCGGTAATTTTGAGAAGATATACAATTTTGGGGATCTCGTGGTCACGCCTCTTTTCAGGGCATATATCAAAAAGAATGTAAGGCGCTTTAGTAGCGACAACATCAACTCCAATTACTATTTCAAGTTCATGGACAAGGACTATGTCATACAGGATATAATGTCCAAGACCAAGGTCAATGCCCTCGACCCTAAGACCAAAAGTGTGACCATCGTTTATTCGGATAAGAATCCGGAAAAGACGCAAAACATAACGGAAGAACTGGCTAATGAGTTTATCGCATATGATGTGGAGAAAAAGCGCGAGAGCTTTTCCAATATCTTAAAGTTTATCACTGAGCAGATCGATACCTTCTCACAGGGCTTTGGGCAGTTTGAAGATTCTATATCCTATCTGAGGGCCGTCAATGGGTATACGGACAATGACATCAAGACAAAGATGAGCCAGGACAATGATAAGCTCGATGATCAGGTCAAGATCATGGAGTCTGACCTGGTCATGCTACATGCGTTCAGGGCCTTCATAGCACACAACAAGAACCACGACAATATCCCGCTGGTGAGGTTCAAATCGGAGAACCTCAATTTTGATGATGCTATCAAGGAGCTCAATGACCTGCAGGATGAGAGAAATACTGAGCTGCTGGATGTGACATCGAACCATCCGAAGATCAAGCTATGGGACCAGAAAATAGAAGAACGCCAAAGTGAATTGCTGCATAGTGTCGACAATATCATATCACTCACATCAGACGAGCTTAGGAAAGTTAACTCCGAGTTTGCGGCGATCACAGCCCGGCTCTTTAAGATGCCTCAGATCGAATCGGATTTCAACCGGCTGGACAAGATCAGGGAGTCCAAAGAGAAATTCTTCCTCAGCCTCATAGACCAGAAATCCAATTACCTCATTGCTAATGCGGGGGTCGTGTCTGATTATATCATCCTGTCACACGCCAATCTGCCCAATACGCCTATATCGCCTCAGGTGACAGTCATCAGGCTCGTCGGTCTTTTGGTCGGCCTGCTGATCGGTTTGATCATCGTCATCATCCGCTATCTGCTGCACAAAACGATCATATCCATCCAGGAGATATCGTTCAAGAGCAAGGGGCCTATCCTGGGCATCATACCTAGCTATAATGAAGTACTGGAAAGATCGCAGATAGTAGTGACCAAAGACCCCAAGTCCACCATCTCAGAGGCGTACCGGTCCCTTCGATCCAATCTTCAGTTTATAGACAATACTCCCGGGCCTAAGGTCATATCGACGACATCGACCATACCGGGTGAGGGAAAGACCTTTACCGCGCTCAATATCGCAGCTATCCTGGGCATGCTCGACAAAAAGGTGATCATCATAGACTGCGATATGCGTAAGCCAAGGTTGAATAAGATATTTGAAGCGGACAACTCCAAAGGCGTAAGTACCATACTTAGCAATCAGTCCAGGGTCGAAGACTGTATCCACAGTACCAATATCGTAAATATCGATTTCATACCATCAGGACCGGTTCCCCCCAATCCTTCCGAACTTATCCTATTGCCCCGGATGAAGGAACTGATCGACGAGCTCAAGTTGAAATATGATTTCGTGATCGTGGATACCCCGCCTATAGGACTGGTCACAGATGCACTTGAGATACTCAGGATGTCGGATTTCCCGATCTATATATTGCGTGCTGCTTTCTCCAACAGGTCATTTATCCTCAATATCAATAAGCTGATAGACGACAATAAGATATCCAGGCTCTCCTGTGTGCTCAATGACTTCGGGCGCGGAGCATCCAGTTACGGATATTATTACGGTTATGGTTCGGGTTACGGATATGGTTATGGCTACGGATATGGTTATGGCTACGGATATGGTTACGGTTCATCTCATGGTTATGGATATTATGGAGATGATGAAAAGAACAGAAAGCGTTTGCCATTCCTGAAGAGGATATTTTCTAAAAAATAGGTCCATGGTTTTCGATCTGAAATATTCGATTGCATTCCTTACTACTTTCTTTGTGGTATGTGTGTCGTTTTCCTTTCTGATCAACTGGCTTTTC
>JAOQAO010000102.1 GCA_025963485.1 Bacteroidota bacterium
ATGCCGGGGGAACGGCGGAAATAAAGACTGTTAAAGTTGGATAGAGAAACAACACTTACGGGTTGGTTAGACTACTTCGATTTGCTTTGTTGGAAAATGGAATGCGCGTGAGTGCTTGCGTATTGCGATACAATATTAATGAATCTTTCTGAAACCCCAAACTTCCCGTACGGGAAAGATTTAGCCGCCTCAAACCCACTGTAGCCAACGATTTCCGCATTCCCCTCTCCACGTACGTGGAGAGGGGTGCCTGATTTATCATAGATAAATCAGGCGGGGTGAGGCCCGCTGCAGAACCACTATGCGGTCACCTCAGAAGCAAGGTTTCATCCAAAAACCTATCTTTGCCGCTCAAAATCGACCAAAGATCATGATAGAGATCAATACTATAAGAACGCAACCTGACCTCGTAAAGAAAGGGCTAGCTAAGAAACATTTCAAGGATATACAGCTCGTAGATGAACTGCTGCAAGTAGACGAGCAGCGTCGCAAAGTTCAGCAGTCTCTCGAAGACATTCGTGGCAAAGAGAACATCCTCGCGAAAGAAATAGGCGAGCTTTTCAAGCAAGGAAAAAAGGACGAAGCCGAAACAAAGAAAGCGCAAGTCACTGGTCTCAAGGAAGAATCGGCAAAGCTCACCGAGCAACTCAATAAACTCGAAAGCGACCAGAAGGATATATTGGTAAAGTTCCCAAACCTCCCTCACAGCTCTGTGCCTGAAGGCAAAACACCAGAGGAAAATGAAGTATTAAAGCAGGTCGGCGAAATACCTACGCTGCATGATGGCGCCACGCCTCACTGGGACATCGCAAAGAAGTACGACCTCTTCGATCTCGAGCTCGGTGTCAAGATCACCGGCGCAGGCTTCCCTGTATATAGAGGTAAGGGCGCTAAACTGCAACGCGCGTTAGTCGCTTTCTTCCTCGATCATGCTATCGAAGCAGGATATGAAGAAGTGATCCCGCCATATATGGTCAATGAAGCATCTGCATTCGGTACAGGCCAGCTGCCTGATAAAGAAGGACAGATGTATCACGCTACTGAGGATGACTTCTATCTGATACCTACAGCAGAAGTACCAGTCACAAATATCTACCGCGATGAGATCATCGAGGAGAAAGACCTGCCAAAAAAGAATACTGCATACAGCCCCTGCTTCCGTCGCGAAGCAGGCAGCTATGGCAAAGACGTTCGCGGTCTCAATCGCCTCCATCAGTTTGAGAAGGTAGAGATCGTGCAGATCGCCCATCCCGATAAGTCGTACGACATACTCGAAGACATGGTGAAGCATGTAGAAGTGCTCTTGCAGAAACTCGAACTGCCATACCGCATACTCCGCCTCTGCGGTGGTGATATGGGATTTGCTTCTGCACTGACGTATGATTTCGAGGTATA
Source organism: Bacteroidota bacterium (assembly GCA_025963485.1). Taxonomy (GTDB): domain Bacteria; phylum Bacteroidota; class Bacteroidia; order Chitinophagales; family LD1; genus UBA1941. Next base: position 1,396 of record JAOQAO010000102.1, read on the forward strand.
CAGCGCTGCGCAAAAGCGCTGGCTTGAGGTGAGCTCCGTATCCAACTTTGAGACCTTCCAGACCAATCGTTTGAAGACACGTTTCCGTGATGAGAATAAGAAAGTACGCCTGGCACATTCACTCAATGGAAGTGCGTTAGCATTGCCGCGTATCGTTGCATCACTACTCGAGAATCATCAAACTAAAGATGGAGTGACCATACCTGCTGCGCTGGTGCCTTACACCAGGTTTGATAAGATCGCCTGAGTTTGTTCCCACAAAGACAGTCCCCATTTCATCCCCGAAATAAAATCTGATCTTCTTTGAGTAACACACTAATTTTTGTTCAGTAGGTTCTTCCCTCTCCTTCGGAGAGGGAAGATGCCGAAGGCAGATGGGTGAGGTCTCAGCTAAGCTTGTCCCCCAAAAGGAGTACAAATACCGCAACAGCAATAAATATTTTCGTTTTGCGATGTTTTTTTTCACACAGGCATTGATCTCATACATCATAGGTGAATAGCCCTGTATTACACCTATATGTGTTCACCCCGCTGTTCAATCCGCCCTCAAACGACCCGTATACACAAATCTTGCCAAACTTAAATTGATGCCGATTTATGGGGATGGGCTTGGGTTTGCTGTGGGCAAGTAATGACAGTACTATGACCGATTGCACAACTAATTGGCATAACTTTACGTTCATAGTAATATAAAAGTTGCTTGATCATGAAATCAAACACGTCTATGAATGTTATGCTTGTGGTGTTTTGCGCTATTATGTTAGTGTTTGTCTTTTTCAGTTCCAAAGTGACTGAACTAAACAAAGTCAAACAAGCGCAGCTGGAGTCAACTAGTACAAGTAAGTAACATCGCTCCTTCTTAATTATAATAATCTCTTTACTGGGGGCTTTAAATCAGCCCCCTTTTTTATGCATCAAAGTGGCTGTTAAGCCCCTCTCCTTGGGAGAGGAGTTGGGGTGAGGACTGTATTTGGCTGTTAGCCTTCCCCTTCGGGGAAGGTTGGATGGGGCCGCATCGGTATGAATGAACTAGTATTTTTCTGATAGTCTTCATAATCTTTATTCCCCTTGTACTTATTCTCCAGCATCGTCACTCCCGATACACGCAGGAGCATAAAGGTGATAGTAATGGGGCTGATCACACCAAGCAGTATTGTCCAGGGTATATATGCAGATTCACAACTGAGTAGGAATATTCCCCACCACATACATGCTTCACCGAAGTAATTCGGGTGTCTTGTATACTTCCACACGCCATAGCGCATCGCCTTGCCTTTATTCGCAGGGTCCTTTTTGAATACGAACAACTGATAGTCTCCAACTGCCTGAAAGAAGAAACCTATTAACCAAAGCAATGTACCACAGATAATAAGACCATAGGCAGCAAAAGTTTGTGGAACCTCCCGCATATGAGCACCATATACAGCAGACAAGAGAATAGGATATCCTATTACTGTCATTATTATACCCTGCAATACAAAGACCTGAAAAAACGATCGGATGTAGAAATTGCCCTTCCACTCTTCTCTCCACTTAGCATAACGCCAATCCTCCGGCTTGTTCCAATTCCTTATGAGCAAATATCCACTCAGACGTAAGCCCCAAATACAAACGAGCGTTATCAGCAGAATAAAAACAGGATCGGGCAATTGTTCAAAAAAGACTTTGAATTCTAAATGGCAACCTAAGGCCACAGCAGAAATGATGATGAATCCAATACCCCATCCGATATCTGCGATACCATTGTTCTTTTTATAGATCGCAATAGCAAATAACACCGTCTGAAATAGCAGCACAACTATCAGTGGTGTATAGAATAGGGAAAACAATGCATATATCATCTTATAGGCTTAAAACAATTTTCCTGCACCGCCATCCAATAATTTCGGTGGCACGATCTTCAAACCCGCAGCCTTATTCAGCGCCTCGATACTATATTTGCACAGCTGCGGGCTGTTCTTCTCCTCATGCGTATGCATAAAGAAATATACCGTATCCACACCGCCTTCTATCCACTTCGTCATCCGCTTCGCCCATTCATCCATGCGTTTGAAGTCAGTCGGATCGCCGTCGTTTCCTACGTACCGGATAAAAGCAGTCGGCGTGGTCAATCGCATATGTACCACATCACGCCTGCCCGCTGTATCGGTGATGATACTCGCGGCCTTCATCTCTCGCAGCATATCCCATCCCTCCTGAGCCTCCACACTATCCTTAAACCAATCCACATGTCTGAACTCTACCGCCACTTTGAAATCCTTCGGCAGGTATTTCAGATAATTATGCAGGTTTTCAATATTGGCAGCATTAGGCGCAAAGCGATCATCAAATTGCAGGAAGGTATGCCCTATCTTATCACCAAAACCCGAAAAGCTTTCCAGTATCTTCTCCGTATCCGCTTCGACATTCTTTAGCCTCCGTATATGTGTCACGATCTGTGGCATCTTTGGCGCGAAGCGGAAATTATCATCCGCATAGCTTGCCCATTTAGCCACTGTCTCTTTTGGAAACACCCGATAGAACATCGCATTCAGCTCTATGCTATTAAACTCCTTCACATAAAACTTCAGGAAGTCCGCCTCCTTGGTTTTTACAGGGTATAGCGAGCCGATCCATTCCTTGCGCCCCCACTTCGCGCAGCCCATGTACACATTAGGCACAGCCTTTTTCTTCTTCAGCGACTTCAATAGTTTTTCCGTATCCGGATTGTCTTCCGGAAGCCTGAACTTAACCTTGCTTAGATCATCTACTTTACCAAAATCCATACTATACTTTTTAAGTTAAAGGTCCCTTTCGAAGCCCCTTCAGGCGGTTTGGGGGTCAACGAAGCGCCTGCTCCATATCCCCAATAATATCGCCCACATCCTCTATCCCCACCGATAGCCTCACCAATCCATCTGTTATCCCAAACTTCTCCCGCTGTGCCTTCGGCACAAAGTAATGCGACATAGACGCCGGGTGCTGTATCAATGTATCCGTTGTACCCAGCGATGCAGTCAGCTTACAAAACTTTAACCGCTTCATCAGTTGCTCGCCAGCTTTGTATCCTTTCTTCATTTCAAAACTCACCACACCTCCGAAATTCTTCATCTGCTTCTTCGCCAATGCATGATCGGGATGTGAGGATAAACCTAAGTAGTTGACTTTAGCTATTGCTTTATGTTTTTGTAACCACTCCGCGACGGCCATCGCATTGGCACAATGTTGCTCCATACGCAGGCTCAGTGTCTTCATGCCCAGGTTGAGCATCCACGCATCAAATGGCGAGCAGATCGAGCCATGCAGCTTCCTGATGGTCCATACATTTTTTTCCATAAAGGCTACATCACCTCCCGTCAGCACACCGCTCAATCCTGTACCATGACCATTGAGGTATTTGGTAGAAGAATGCAGCACAAAGTCAGCACCAGACTCTAAGGGTCTTTGCAAATAAGGCGAGGCAAAAGTATTATCGACGGCGAATTTCACCTTATACTTATGCGACAAAGATGAAAGAGCCTTCAGGTCATAGCAGTTGATCGTAGGATTGGACGGTGTCTCGGCATATACTAGTTTGACCTTCTTGTTCTTCTTTAGCACAGCTTCTATTTTATCCAGTCGTGCAAAATCCATATAGTGCACCTTCAATCCAAACTGCTCCACCGCATGATTGACATAGTCCACTGTAGTGCCGTAGATATTACCCTGTATGATGAGCGAGTCACCCGGCTTGATGAGCGATTGAAACAGTGCCGATATAGCAGCCATTCCGGAAGAAAATAAAAGCGATTTACACGTGGTTTTTGTACCAAAAGACTCCATCTGTTCTATCTTTCGTTCCACCAGTTCCGCATTTGGATGACTCCAGCGCGAATAGATATACGCCTTAGCCTTTCCTTTGAAAACCTCCTGAGCTTTCTCCGGAGATTCATACACATATGTAGAGGACAAATAGAGTGGTGCCGCATGCGGATTCACATACTCATTCGCCGCCGGAATATCCTGCGCTGTGATGGAGGCAAATTTCAGATCTTTCTTACTTTTACTCATTGAATGAATCTATACTGTTATTGTAATATCTCATTACCCAATACTCACTACTCAATACTAACATATGTACTCATTGACAAAGCACCTCGGCTATACCGTTTGGGCTACTACCAAGTTATCACAAATATTAGAAAAAGCGGATGAATCGCTGCTCAAAAAAGAAACGCCCAGCAGTTTCAATACTATAGAGAAAACCATCCTGCATATATGGGATGCCGACCTGGTTTGGCTCAAGAGATTGCAAGGCGAAAGCCTCCTCGAATGGCCATCAAAGGATTTCAAAGGAGATAAAGGGGCACTCCTGGCAGGCTGGCTGCAAAATACCATCGACCTGAACAACCATGTCGCATCCAAAACCCCGGAGTACCTCCAGTCCCAGATCAACTACAAAAACATGGCCGGCAAACCATATTCCAACACAATCGAGGAGATCATCTATCATGTAGTCAATCACGGCACCTTTCATCGCGGCCAGATTGTCACCATGATGCGCAAACATGGATGGACCGAGCTACCTATCAATGAGGAACTGACAAGTACAGATCTGATTACCTATCTGAGAGAAACCAAATAAATTACGCGGGCTACTGAGGGACTGTACCCTGTGGAGTAGTTGACTCGTGCGGTTGCGTAGAACGATTTCGATGCATCCCATTTGAGCCTTTTATAATCTTTACCAAGCCAGAGATGGTCATAGGTATTCCGGCCAATAGCGCCAGCCCACCCCCGCCTATCTCTGCTCCATGCACTACATACGAATGTGTCGAGGCATTAGAATTGATATCATTTTTAATGCCGGGAACACCTATAGACATTAGAACAGAGCCACCGGTGATAAACGTTGCACCAATCACGGTTAGCGCTATGCCGCCATTCCTCTTACGACGGCCTTCCCGATAATCTGAGTTGTCAGCAGAGTGGTCGCCATATATAGGCATTTTTTGCGCGAAGTATTGGGGAGAACTCGCAATAGAGGAAAATTCATACCCATCCAACACCGGATGTCGGAACATAATAGATGTATGGTTCGTCTGAGCGCGGGTGACAAAAGCCGTGAATATCAGTATAGATATGAGTAGTAGTTTCATGACACATCTTTTATTAGATTTCATATTCCATGATTGGAAATACAAAAGATGGGCCAGTTGTTTTGCCCGAGGTTGACGTCCCGCTGTTCCGTTCCTGGTCGCCCGACTAGCAACTTTACTCACCCAAAAATGATAATGTATTAAAGCCCCCTTCGGGGGTTTGGGGGCCGGTTGTGTCTACTACTTCCTCGCCGTTGCCACCTGATCCGAATTCTTATCCTCCGTATCATAACGCTCCACAGACAAGATACCATCAAGAGAAGTAAGGCGTGCTATCAGGTCATCGAGCTCCGACGTATCATGCACATAGATCATAATATTACCCTCAAAGATACCATCCTCACTGTCAAATGACACTGAGCGCATATTGAGGTTCATCTGGCCGGTGATCACATTGGTGATCTTATTGACCAGTCCCACATCATCGATACCATTGATCTTGATACCTGTGAGGAAAGCTATATTATGTTGCTTGGTCCATTTGGTCTTGACGATACGGTAGCTGTATTTCGCCATTAGCTGCACGGCGTTAGGGCAGTTGGTCCGGTGTATCTTGATACCCTCACTGACAGTGAGGAACCCAAACACATCATCTCCCGGCACCGGATTGCAGCAGGCCGCAAACTTATAATCGATCTTATCGCTGCTCTCTCCCATGATCAGCAGCTCGGCATTCTTCTTGAGCGCTTCCTTGACCGCCTCGTCTATATCGCTCGGACTTAGCTTAGGCGTAATCTCTTGCTTGGGCAGTTTGATCTTGCCTGCGATATTATCCAGCTTGCTCAGCGTACTTATATCTACCTTCTTTGTCGCTACGTCATAATAAAGTTCTGTCGGAGACAGCACTTTATAGTAGTTCATGATGAGGATCAGGTTCGACTCGCTGTCTTCGATCTTTAGCGTCTTTAGCTTTTTCTCGAGCTCAGCTTTGCCATCGAGAGATATCTTTTTCTTATCTTCCTTTAGCGCCTGCTTGATCACCGAGCGCGCCTTCGCCGTCACTACATAGCTGAGCCAATCTTCGTTTGGCACCTGCTTATTGGAGGTCAATATCTCCACCTGATCGCCATTACGCAGCTTATGGCTTAGAGGTACAAGCTTAGTATTTACTTTCGCCCCTATACATTTCTTACCCACTGCCGAGTGCACCTCAAAGGCAAAGTCCAGTGCCGTCGCACCTTTGCGTACACGCTTCAGGTCCCCCTTCGGGGTAAACACAAATATCTCATCACTGAAAAGTTCATACTTGAAATCATTGACCACATCGAGTGCATTGCCATCGGCATTGCTGAGTACGCTACGTATTTTTTCGAGCCAGCCGTCCAGCGCATTATCCGCTGAACCTTCTTTATACTTCCAGTGAGCAGCAAAACCTTTCTCAGCGATCTCATGCATCCGTTCGGAGCGTATCTGCACTTCCACCCATTTACCGGTACTACTCATCACGGTTGTGTGTAGTGCTTCATAGCCATTAGTCTTAGGATTGGATAGCCAGTCGCGGAGCCTGTCCGGGCTTGGCTTGTAGACGTCTGTCAGCGTGGAGTAGACCGACCAGCAGTCCGCTTTTTCATTTTCCGGCGCTGACTTCAGGATGATGCGTATCGCAAAGAGATCATAAATCTCTTCAAACGGAACACCCTTATTCTTGATCTTGTTGTATATGGAGTAGATCGATTTCGGCCTGCCATATATCTCAAAGCCAAAATCCTTTCTATCCAGCAGTTCCTTGATAGGTTTGATAAAGTCATTGATGAACTTGCTCCGCTCGCGCTTGGTCTCGGCCAGTTTACGCGCGATATCCTTGTACATATCCGGCTCGGTATACTTCAGCGAGAGGTCTTCGAGTTCGGTTTTGATCGCGTAGAGGCCCATCCTATGCGCCAGCGGGGCATAGAGATAGAGTGTCTCTGAGGCTATCTTGAGTTGTTTGTCACGCTTCAGCGAGTCCAGCGTACGCATATTGTGTAGCCGGTCCGCGAGCTTCACGAGTATCACGCGTATATCATCATTGAGCGTCAGCAGCAGTTTGCGGAAATTCTCCGCCTGCAATGATGAGTTGGTATTATTGATATCAAAGATGCCAGAGATCTTCGTCAGGCCATCCACGATCTTCGCGACCTCTTTATTGAAGTGGCGCTCTATCTCATCCAGCGTCACATCCGTATCTTCCACCACATCATGCAGCAGCGCGCAGACGATGGAGGTCACATCGAGGCCTATTTCTTCACTAGCTATCCTCGCCACATCCAGCGGATGAATGATATAAGGCTCTCCCGATTTGCGGCGCATATCCTGGTGGCTATCCATGGCCAGCTCAAATGCCTCGCGGATCATCTTCTTTTCCTGGCGCGTAGTATTGCTCCTGAGCGTGCGCAGCAGTGCCCTGTAATGCTTGAGAATAAGCTTATTTTGACTTTCCAGATCTATGACGTGGGCTATATCCATTATGGCTAATCTAGTGAAAAAAGAGGACTATTGCAACCGGCCTTGACAGAAGGGAACAGGTAGCAGGAATTCCGGAAATCCGGAAATACATGTAAACCACAGTATCGCTGTCACAGATTGCCAGATTTCCGCATCGGCTGATCAACAGATTCCGCGATTAACTGTATTTTAGCACTCATGATAATATCCGCAGTCGTAGCAGTAGGAATGAACAATGAAATAGGTGCCAAAGGTGACCTGCTATGGGTCTTGCCCAAAGACATGGCGCATTTCAAGAACATCACCTGGGGCCACCACGTCCTCATGGGCCGCAAATCGTTCGAAGCCCTTCCACCCAAATACCGCCCCCTGCCCGGCAGGCCCAACATAATAGTATCGCGGGATCCCGACTTGAAGAATGATGGCTGCAAAAATGTAACATCAATAGAAGAAGGAGTGAAGTTCGCCAAAGACAATGGCGAAGAAGAACTCATGATCATCGGCGGCGGCGAAATATACAAGCTCGCCTTACCGGTTACCGACCGCATTTATCTTACACGCGTTCACGCTTCTTTCCCGGAAGCTGACACTCATTTTCCTGAAATAAACATGACTCAATGGGAGACGATCAGCACAGAGTTGATCCCAGCTGATGAGAAACATAAATACAGCTTTGAGATCATTGAATTGAGAAAAAAACAAAAATAAACCTCTCAAACCAAAGAGAATCTTGCAATGTATTAAAGCCCCCTTCAGGGAGTTTGGGGGTCGCGCAGAAGCACAAAACTGATTTTTGAATCTATTGGAATAGCCCTCTCTCTGTGTGTCCTCAATGTATCCTCCAATCCTCTGCGCCTCTCCATCTCTGCGGTTAACCTTCTTCCTCATCTTCCTCTTCCACCTTCATCACCTTATCCAGCTCCAGCAGATAATCCATGACCGTTTCTACAATGGCGTCATTAAAGAAGTACTCAAAGTTAGCCTTCCAGAATGAGCTGTTATAAATGATCTCTTTATAAGGTATGAGTTCCCTGATCTCACCAAAGGAAAGCTTTGGATAGTCCTTATTGTCTGATGGCGGCCTGTGTTCTGACAACTTATGTTTTAGCAGCCCTTTATATTTAAACCACTGCTCCGAGGAGAAATGATAATTGACAGAGAGCAGCTCCAGAAAGAAATCCGAATGCTCCAGGATAAACTCCAGGTTCTCCTGCGACTCCTGGTACTCATCGTTGAAGGTAAAATGCTGGTTGTAAAAATCAAGCACCCGGTCATCGATGATGATATCGCGCACCGTGATAGCCCTCTTCAGCGCCAGCCCGGTCAGTGACCTGCTACGGCTCAGCGCCACATAGGTCTGCCCATGGGCAAATGCCCCCCCTCCCATATTCAGCACCATTTTATCAAAGGTCAGGCCCTGGCTCTTATGTATTGTGATCGCCCACGATAGCTTGACCGGGAACTGCTCAAAGGTCCCCACCGTCTCCGTTACGATCTTGCGCTCTATCCGGTTCCATTTGTAGACATTATTATTCCATGTTTCCCGCGTGATCTTTGAGATACTCGCATCTTCAAATATCACTTCGATCTCATTCTCTACCACAGAGTGTATCTTCGCTATTGTGCCATTCACCCATCTGCGCTTATTGTCTTTAGCACCTTTCTCAGAGGTCGTATCATTTCTGATAAAGATGATCTGTGCGCCCACTTTCAGCTTCAGCGTCTCATCCGTCGGAAATTTATCCTTGCTGAAATCCCCCGATATATTCGCCTTGTAGGTAAACTCCGGCTCCTTGATAGCATGGAGCTTGCGGTCATTGATATCGCCCGCAAGTTTATTGGTTGTCACTAGGGTTAGTACGAAGTCCTGATCCCTCGGCTCATAATTTGGATAGACGCGCTTATTGATCGGAGCGAGGTCATCATCATCGACTTTGCCGATCCGTATCTTATTGAGTACTTCTTTGAAATCCTCATCCGACTGCCTGTGTATCTTTGTAAACTCCACAAACTCAAACTTCGTCATCTTAAAGCTCGGCGCACTAAAGAAGTAGGGCGTCTTATATACCTCTTCAAATATCTGCCACTCTGTAGGATTATCTGTTTTCACTACCGGCGGCAGTTGAAACACATCTCCTATCAGCACCACCTGCTTGCCTCCAAAAGGTTTGAAAGGGTCTCCTCCATTGATACGCAATGAATGATCTATTGCCTCAAGTATATCAGCACGTACCATGGACACCTCATCTATCACCAGCATATCCATATTGGCGATGATCGCCCGGCGCGGATTCCATTTATGGAATTTAGTGATCTCCTCATCCCTCGGCAGCAGCGGCCGGAAGGGCAGCATAAAAAGTGAATTGAGCGTGGTACCGCCGACATTGATAGCAGCTATCCCGGTATAGGCAGCGATGACTACATTCTTCCGCGAGTTTTCCGCCAGGAAATGCAGGAAGGTTGATTTACCAGTTCCTGCTTTTCCTGTGATAAAGAAATTGCCATTCGTATGCTCCAGCTTATTGAAAAGATCACTGATGAAAGGATCACTCAGGTAGTTGTCGGGTATCGTCACATAGCGGTTAAACTGCCTGTCCGTTGCCTTTGTGGCTGCGGGCTTTTTTTCTCCCGATACGATCTTCGCGATCTCCGCTATATCCTCACGCACCATGCTGAAAGGATCACTCACTTTAAACTCATATTGATTCCTCGGATTGGCAAACGCCCGGAAAATGTTATTGCAATGCACGATGAAGGATGGATCCTGACTCAATACATCATAATATGCAGTCAGGTCTATCCCCGCCTTGAGCATCAGCTCTACGGCCTTAGAGATGATCACCGTATTTTCCTTTGATGGACGTGCCGCATTATCCATATAGTACTGCTGGAAACCCTTAGACGCGTCACCTTTCATCGAAGTGCCGAAATACAAACTACGCGCTTTGAAGTAATTGAACCGCGTCTTGCCATCACGGGTCACAAACCAATCTGACGATTTGAATTTTTCCTCCCACTCCGCGATCAGCGCGGTAGCATCAGGTGATGTCATTCTATTGCTGATTCAGTATCACAGTGCAGTTGCTGCCTATGCCGTTTGATGTGTATTCCAGATTGAGCGTGATCCTGGCCCTACCTGCTATCTGTTGGTATATACCCGTTCCCTCTACCTGTACAGCGCCCAGATTCTGTGCTTGTATCCCGAGGTCTACGCCCTGCTTGCTGCTATTAGAGAAGATGTCCGCCTCTACAGCTTGTCCCAGATTGAAAAGCCCCTGGATATACAGCCGGTTAGGATAGCTCTGGTCTGCGGTGATATATACAGTATATCCCGCCGAGCCGCTACATGGATCGGATACGTAATAGTTGAGGTTGATAAATTTCAAAGCGCTGTATATATGGCAGCTGTCTCCTTCAAATCCATTCGGGCAGAAGCAATAACCGGAATTTTGATTGCAGGTCTCACCGTAGTCACATGCTTTGCAGCCCTTCTTGCAGCCCGAGGTAGAAAATATTATTATAAAAAGGCTCAAAAAAGCCATTACGGTTGATCTGATTGACATGAGAATATTATTTTCGATAAAAGTACCAAAAAGACGGGACTTATTGGATACGGCTTTACCGAGAAACTAACCTGATTAACAGACAAAATATACATACGATGAACATCAGACTGTCTTTGATCTTATTCCTATGTATTGGATCGTTTTGTGCACAAGCACAAAGTAAAAAGCGCCATCATACCCCCATCACTCTTCCCGTATTTGACAGTATGCCTGCACCTCCGGCGCCTGACTACGCTCTTGCGCAAAACTGGGCCGCATTGCCTTTTCACAAAGATGCTGCTGACCTGGTACCCCAAGGGATCGAAAGTGTCGCCGATAGCCTGAAACAAATAGACGTATTCTACATCCACCCCACTACATACAATCATGGCACCACCTGGAATGCAGACGTTAATGACGCTGCGCAAAACAAGATCGTAGACAACCGCCCGGTCAAATATCAGGCTACTGCATGGAACGGCACCTGCCGTGTGTATGCACCCAGGTACAGGCAGGCAGTACTCCAATCCTTCTTCGGCCCTGACAAGGCCAGCGGGCCTAAGGCATTAGACCTCGCCTACATGGATGTCAAAAGAGCATTTGAATACTATCTGGCACACTACAATAATGGACGCCCCATCGTGATCGCATCACACTCCCAGGGCTCCTATCATGCACGCAGATTGCTCAAAGAGTTTTTTGACAAAGGTCAACTGC
>JAOQAO010000108.1 GCA_025963485.1 Bacteroidota bacterium
CAGCTGCGCCGCCTGCTGCCACAGTGCTGGTATAATCTAAAGCTGTAGCTGCAGTATAAGAGCCGGTGGTAAGTGTAGTAGCAGTAGTGCTATATGAGAAAGTGAGTGAGTTGGCTACGGCACCTGAACCACCGTCGCGCCATTGCTCGCCAGTGTATTGTACGAAAACGCGATTGACAGGAGCGCCGGTGCTGTTGTTGAGTTTCACACCATAAGTGATCGTATTGCTACCTCCTGATGCGAGTGAACCAAGCGCACGGTCAGAGGCCGAAGCAGCGCCGAAGCTGTATATGCCACCTGCGTTGTTACTACCTGTGCCGGAGTTGACACCTGTAGTAGCGATATTGCTGCTGCTGGCATACCAGCCCGGGATGGTCGTATTATCCACCCATGTCACAGAGCCTGTCGATGGGAGGCTATTGAAGTTCTGCTGATAGACGAGGCCAGAAGTGGCTGCGGCAGGATCACTCCAGCGGTAGTCGGAGAAATTGGAACCGTTGACAGTCAATGTCACAGGACCTCCTGTACAAGCTGTCGTACTTGTAGCTGATGAGATCACAGGGAGTGCATTGATAGATACTACAAGTGTCTGGGCTGTGCCTGAACAGCTGGCATTGGACGGAGTGACGCTGATCGTACCACCTGTGGTACCTGCATCGACGGTGATAGAGTTGATCGTGCCGCCTGCGGTCTGTGACCAGCCCGAAGGGAGCACCCAAGTGTATGTAATGCCAGAGACATTGGTCACGCTGTATGTGAGGCCAGTAGCTCCGCTGCAGACGCCAGCGCTGCCCACGATAGCGCTCGGAGTCGAAGGGATATTGATAGGAGCTACAGCGAGAGTTTGCGCCGGCCCATTGCAGAAGCCATTGTTAGGTATAACGGTAACTGTACCCGATGTAGTAGTCGTGGTGACAATAACCGAGTTGGTATTAGTACCGGCGGTCTGTGTCCAGCCTGTAGGAAATGTCCATGCGTATGTAGTACCCGGAACATTGGTGACACTGTATGTGACGCCTGTCGTATTTTTGCACGGAGCTGCGAGACCGACGATCGCTGAAGGCTGAGAAGGAGGAGCTACACCTGTACCATCGGCTGCCACGTCTGATGGAAGCAATGCGCCACCGCCATTGACAGGTATGTTGCCTGCATATGATTGAACCAGTGTAGGGGAAAACTTCACGAAGATAGCCTGTGAGTATGCACCGCCGGGCTGAGTCAGTGACAATGAGGTAGTATATGAACCTCCTGACGTCGTGCTGAAAGTATAACCCGTGAGAGGGCCAACATTTACGTTGGCAGTAGTAAGTCCGCTACCGGTAATGGTGAAAGAGTTGGGTCCTGCTGTGCTGCCCGTACAAACAGATCCGAAAGATGCAAGTGATCCTGAGCTAAGAGTAGCAACAAGCGCCGTAGTCAGGAATGAGCTTTGCGAACCGTAGTAAGTGCTCACCGCTGTAGTGGCATATGCTCTGTAATAATAAGTGGTGCCTGGCAAGAGCGGAGTAAGATCGGAAGTAAAATTGCCGCCGCTGATATTGGTGCTGGCTACCTGAGTGCCCGTGCCTGGTGTGAATCCATTGGTGAGGCTATATTCTATACCATAAGCCGTAGTAGGACTGCATCCATTGACCGTGATCGATCCTGCACATGTGGCAAAGGTCGTAGTGATACCACTGGTGGAACCTGTGACAACAGTAGGCAATGTATTGATACCTGAACCTACAGCAGCTACGTTGATAGATGATGCGCCACCGCCACCTACAGGTATGTTGCCATTGTAAGATTGAACAAGCGATGGATTGAAATCGACAAATATTTGCTGGCTATATGCACCGCCCGGCTGAGTCAGTGAAAGGGATGTGGTATATGTGCCTCCGGATGTAGTAGAGTAAGTATACCCAGACAAAGCACCTACTGTGACATTGGCAGTAGAAAGGCTGGTACCCGTGATAGTAAAAGAGTTAGGACCTGCTGTAGTGCCTGTACATACGGAACCAAAGCTAGTGAGGGCGGAAGCGCTGACAGATGCGCCTCCCGCTGTGGCATTGAGCTGGATATTGTCGATGCGATTATTGCCGGATGCATTGGACGCTCCCGTAGGAGTGAGCCTGAGGTAAGCAGTGGCCGCATTATCCAGACCAGTAATTCCACTGAACGTTTGCACGGCAAAAGAAGTAGGTATAGTTGTAACAGCACCTACACTAAACCAGGTAGTGCCATTGGTGCTATACTCCCAGGTCTGGGTGCCAAATCCTGTAGCTGTTTTTTGCGTAGCATAAGTTAACGAAAGATTGGTAAAACCCGTCATACTGAATTTGAAGACAATAAATTTACCGTTGGCAGCAGTGCCGCCAACTCCACCAACAATAGCCAAGGCAGAGCTACCAGAAGTGACAGTAGAAAGACTGGTACCCGAAGTATTGAGATTAGAACCTCCAAAAGAAGTGACTTCGTTGCCCGAAGTGGCAGTCACCCATGAGCTGGCTCCATTTGTGCCGTTCATGTATATGTTACCTGTACCGAAATTGGCTGCATAAGTAGTAGGCGCGCTGGGTGCAGCAGCGGCAGCTGTGCCTCCGGTAGCTGTAGTTTGAAAATCCCATCCCGCGATCAGGCTCGTGACGGCCCGGGTGCTGGTGCTTTGGATCAATAAAATAAATGTCAAAAGAAAAATGGGGGAGATCTTCTTCATAAATAAGGTGGTTTTGAGGATGCAAATATCGGTAACGGTTGTTAAGGAATGGTTACCCAAGAGGTTAATTTAGGCCAGTGTGCAAAAGAAAACAGCGAACAGTTCTCTAACATACATTTATTGGGGATTCTAAATGCCTGACGGACAACAAGTAGGAGGATTCAGGCTGCGCAAAATGACTTATTTCACTTTATAGGCATAAACATATATACGCCTTTCCACATTAAAATCACAAATGGGGAATGGCCTAACTAAAGTCGTTGGTCAGGTAACAACGGGCTGGGAGCAAAAGAGAAGCTTAGATAAGACTATCCTTAGTCTTCTATCTCGATGTCAAACTGGACGAGGTCGATGAACTCGCGAACGCGGTCCTCGATGTCTTTGTGAGTCAGAGTGCGGAGGCGCTCGGTGCCGAACTTCTCGACGCAGAAGGACGCCATGGCTGAGCCGTAGATGATAGCACGCTTCATATTGTCAAAAGAGATGTCGCGGGTCTTGTCGAGGTAACCGCAGAAGCCTCCTGCAAAGGTGTCGCCTGCTCCGGTCGGGTCAAAGACCTCCTCCAGCGGCAGTGCCGGCGCGAAGAAGACATGCTTCTCATGGAACAGGAGTGCGCCGTGCTCACCCTTCTTTATGATCAGGTACTTAGGGCCCATAGCCATGATCCTGGCAGCGGCTTTGACTAGAGAGTATTCATTGGAGAGTTGACGAGCTTCGGCGTCGTTGATCGTGAGGACGTCTATCTTGCCGATCACACTCAACAGGGTATTGATGAATGGTTCGGTCATCCAGAAGTTCATGGTGTCCAGCACGATTAGCTTAGGGCGCTTGGTGAGCTGCTCTATCACCTTGATCTGGAGAGCAGGATCGATATTGCCCAGCAGGAGTATATCGCTATCCTGATAGCTATCCGGCACAGTTGGATTGAACTCGAGTAGTACATTGAGATCTGTGATAAGTGTGTCGCGGGTATTCATATCCAGATGGTATTTGCCACTCCAGAAAAATGACTTTTTACCTTCCTTGATCTCTATGCCTGTGGTATCGACACCTTTGGTACGCAGCAGAGCCAGCTCGTTCATATCAAAGTCATCGCCGATGACAGAGACGATATTGACCTTCTTGGAAAAATATGATGCAGACCATGCGATGTATGTAGCAGCGCCACCTACGATCTTGTCGGTCTTGCCAAATGGTGTCTCTATCGCGTCGAAGGCTACAGTGCCTACAGTAAGTAATGACATGGGGGATATTGGATTTGGGCGCAAATATGTGAATAATATAGACCCCGCCCAAACCTTCTCTAAAGTAAGGGTGGAATATCGTAATAAAGGCCTTTCAAAACCTATATGCAAACCAGCTGAAACTATTGATATTATTAGGTTTTGTTATGAGGCTGTGCGAATCGGAATCATAATTTGGCATCAAAAAGGGGTTAACTCTGATCTGTCAGGCGAGTATATTGCAGTACCATGAATAAGGAAGGAGCACTACTGCTGATACTCGCTGACAAGCTGAACGGCTATGAAGAAGATGACATTCGCCAGCTATGCCAGGAAGGCCTCGGCCTGTCTGAACCGGAGTCCATTGAAACTACCTGCCGGATACTGCTGAGATGGGTACAGCTCAATGCAGAGACACGCAGGGAGATACTCAAGCTGGTATCGGCCAGCTCGCTCAGGGGCGAGGATAATGAGTTCACCCGGCGCATAGGCGGTGCGATCCGGTCTATCAATATAAAAGGAACCGATCCGGATAAAGGGCAGCAGGCTGTAGCTTAAACAAGGATGGGCTACAGCGATCAGTATCTGAGGGTAAAAAGCAACTGGTATTTCTGCTGCCCCTTTTTTTGACTAGATTAGATCATCATCCACCAAGGTAGCAAGCCCTCATGAAAAAGACCGACCGCCTCTTTGACCTCATACGATCGCTGACCAGGAACGAAAAGGGCTACTTCAAGAAGTTCAGTTTCATCTATTCCAAAGAGGAGAATAATCTCTATGTCAAACTCTTTGACCTTATAGACCGGCAGCGTGAATACGATGAGGAAGCCCTTATAGCCAAATTTGCCAAAGGCAAGAAGAACTATAACCTCTCTACTGCAAAGAACTTCCTCTACGACCGTATACTAAAGAGTCTCGAAGGTTATCATGCAGGCCGCAGCACCGCTGAGGTTCGCAGCTACCTGAGCCAGGTGGAGATATTGATACAAAAGATGCTGCACGGACAGGCAGAGAAGATACTGGACAAAGCGGAGCAGATCGCGGTGAAGAATGAGCACATGGAACTCATGCCGGATATCCTGATCAAGCGTATAGCGCTATGGAAGGTGAGGAAGTTTAATGGGATCAACAGGGAAGAGATAGCAGACACGATCAACCAACTGGCGACCAATCTAAAAAGTATATACGATCTGGTATCCGTGTATAAATTTCAGTCGGAGTATGACCTTCAATACACAGCCAAAGGCACTATATCCGACAAAGAAACGCTGAAGGAGTTTGAGGCACTCATCAAAACATATGAGGATAGCGGCATCTCTGCCAGTGGCAGCTTCCCTGTGCAGGTGGCATATCTCCTGCTACTGCATAGTATGTGCCTTTTCACCGATCAGGTGGAGAAGGGATATAAAGCCAATCTGCTGCTGCTACAGCTATTCGAAGAAGACCTTGCGAGAATAGAAAGCCGCCGGCATCAATACCACCATGCCCTCGCACGAATGGTCGAGAGCCAGACGAGGCTCAGGCTATACGGTGAGGCGGCATACCAGCTCGAGAAACTAAAAAAGCATACCCTCCCCAAAACATCCGGGGCTGATGTCCCCTACTGGTCATACTATACCCTGCTGCTGGAGATCATGATGCTGAGGGCTGCACATGATTTCGCGGGATTGAAGAAAGTGATCGACAAGAATATGATACCCGCTCAGGTCAAGCTGTTTGAAAGCCGCAACTATGATATACAGATCAAACTGGAGGCGGCCATGATCTATTTCTATGTGCGCGACTATGACCGCGTCTCCGATACGCTGAATGAACTCCTCAATAATCCGCGCAACGGTGTACGGCCGGATTTCTACTGCTACGCAAAGCTGCTGCTATTGATCACTTATTGGGAGATGGGCAATCATGCTGTGATGCTATCCGAGGTCAAATCGACCAGAAGCTTCTTTGAAAGCAAGCTGGCATTGCTGTCATCGGATAAACTGCTTCTGCGGTTCATAGAGAAGCATCATTCGACGGATATCAATGCCCGCAGGATGGTGCCTCTGTTTGAGCAACTCAAATCCGATCTGCTCGCCTCCTATACCGACCAGCTCAATAAAAGAGTGGGCGGCTATATAGATGTCGGAATATGGATAGATAGCAAGATCCAGCGAAAACCAGTCACAGAGGCAGTCTCACCGCTTACTTTCTAAAGAAAATCAGCCTTTGAAGAAAAAATAGGCCAAGGCTTGTGAAAATTTGGGGAGAATCCTATATTTGCCGTCCCTTAACGGGTAATTCCTCCTTAGCTCAGCTGGTTAGAGCACATGACTGTTAATTATGGGGTCCTTGGTTCGAGCCCAAGAGGGGGAGCTAGAAAATGGTTCTACATCATTTCGAAAGGGTTCGCTGAAAATGCGAACCCTTTGTGTTTTCGGGGCTTTCCGAATCAACTACACTTCATTCGACCCCATTCCGCGTCAAAAATTATTCCCCCTATTTCCCCCTTTGCAATAACTATCTAAATCTCGTAACATAGATATCCAATAAATAGTTTTTAATTTAATACGCTGATAATAAGCACATTCCAGAAATAGCAGCAAATATTTCTCCCAAAAAAAACATTGGCGTTGGTTATAAAGAGCGATATGACCATATTCAGTCAAACTTCTAACTCAAAACTCGTACTTGATCTAGTAACGTGCAGATGAGATAAATGTCGCACTTGAAAGAGATTCTTAATAGAGTCCACGTAAAAACGGAATTTGGTCAACTGTCGAAGATTTTCGATTATTTATATATCCCTTGAAAAATCACTTTACATGCTCAACCACCAATAATGGCTACCCTTTTTAGGTGATTTTTTGTTAGGCTTTATTATGTATTTTCAGATTGCTATTTATACAAGAGCTGAAGGCGGAAATATTGAAAGGGGACCAGCAGTTTAATGAAGCTGTCAAAGACAAATTAGATTATTAAGACTAGTCTAGTTTAATATGCCACTAATTGCCCTCATTTTAGCGAATTAGAACAGAGCCAATTATGAGCACATTCCAGATTTTCAATATTATAATTCCCGACTCAACAATTGATTTCCCTTTGCGTAGTCATTATCCCGATTGGGCACCAATATTCGTTGTTGGTTGTCCCCGGTCTGGTACAACATTAGTGGGAGAATGTGTTGCCGCCTTCAATGACGTGGAGTCCGTAGGTGAATCTTTATTTATTAGATATCTCTGGCGCCTTATTACAGACCTACATTTGGGAATTAACGATAAAACTACTATCGTCCCATACGCTGATGAAAAATTTAGACCTAATTTGACAGAAGCCGTTGGAAGACTTTGCGACGATTTGTACGAAGGATTAAGAAAGCAAAACACTAAACATATAGTAGATCATACTCCTTGGAATGGAGCGTGTCTTCCATTATTAGCCCGAATGTATCCGAACTGTAAGATTGTGCATGTCGTTCGAAATCCAATTGCTGTTTCAAAGTCATTGACCCAATCATTCCATAATGGCAGAGAATGGGCGCAAGGGGATTCGCTCTATCATGCAAAACTTTGGAATAAGATGGTTCAAAGAATTGATGATGATATAGCGACATTAAATGTGAGTTCGACCAAAATCTATTATGAAGATATTTGCTTGAAACCAATTGAAACCCTTAATGGAATAGCGGTGCAACTTAATCTTAATTGGAATGACTCTGCACTATTAAAAACAGAGGTTTTGTATGCATCAAGTCTAAGCTCAGAGGAGCAACCAGAGGAGTATCTTACAAAGCGAAGAAAGGAGGTACATAGAGATGTCGAGAAATGGCCACTCAATATGGATAAAGAAACGCGAGATAGTTTCTCAAATTTAACGCAAGCTATAGCGCTAAGGAATGGCTATATTATTGATCCAAAAATGTAGCCCAATACAAATTGGATGTTTAATTATTCTTTAAAATCACCGATAAACAATATTCATGTTAAAGAAAGAAATAAAGGGGAAAGATTTTTTCGATAAATTCCCGCAGTTCTATTCAAGTAGTCCTAATGGTGATCTCAAAAGTCGATTACATGACAGATTCGATGCGATCTTTCTAAATGGCAATACAGATTTTTCAAAAAAAACTGTTTTGGATTTAGCAGCTCATGATGGTCGCTGGAGTTGGGCTGCCAGATTTATGGGAGCTAATCATGTAACAGCAGTTGAGATAAATCCCATTCATTTAGAAGCTTACTCTAATAATATGGCAGCAATAGAATTCGATACAAAATGGTACAGCCTTATTCAGGATGATGTCGTACATTTTTTGGAAAGCTCTAACGCTAAATTCGACTTAGTATTATGCTTAGGCTGGTTTTATCACACAACCTATCAAATAGATGTCATCAAACATTTAGCATTAATAACGAATGAGATGCTGGTCTTAGATACAGAGTGTATTAACGATAGCGAATCAGCCTATTTTAAGGTGCGCTTAAATAAGGATCATTCTTTATCAAGTTATACAGAGAGCTTCACCCAGATTCCTTCGCTAGCTTGCATTCGGTTATTGCTTGGATATTACGGTTTCAAATATACTGAATACAATTGGGCTAACAATATAAGTTGTCATGATGAATGTAGTGATTACGCAGAATCAAGACGAGCTACATTTTTCTGTACAAAAAAAATACAATCTTAAAGCTTATGAAAAAACCACTTGGAGCAAAATGGCAACTTGATGTCGTTTTAGTAGTTGCAGTAAAGAATGAATTCATTGCATTATTAGACTGGGTGGCCCAGCTAGAAAAAAAACTTCCACAAACAATTTATAGATTAGAAAATAATCAACTTGGCGATGCAGAAATAAAATTTGAAATTCTGCAACCGAGTGGAATAGTAATTCGATATCACGTATATAAATTACCTCATCCATCAATGGGGGGTGATGCAACTACTTTCATCGCGACTAAAGCAATTTATACAATAAAGCCTTTTGTCATTTGTATGATTGGAATATGCGCAGGGAATCCTTCTGAAACAAAATTAGGAGATGTGATTGTTGCGTCTGCAACAGTAAGGACGGATTTTGGAAAACTTGAAAAGCCTGACGATAAAGCACAAAGCGAATTATTACAAGTTTCTACTAATCATTTCAACGGATTGAAATTTTCTCATAGAGTTAACACCAATATTCGCAGAGGGATTGATGGAAGTATATTCAGACTTGGCGATTTAATGAGTGCTATCAAGGAATATAACAGCCTTAAATCACAGAGATTAAAAGATATATCAATTAAAGGGCATAAAGTTCTTCTAGGTATAATTGCATCCGGAAATCAGATTGTTAAAGTTAAAGGAGCCTTTGAGTATTTAAAAAATAAAATAGTGGGCAATGTGGGGGATGAAGACGAACGTATATTATTAGGATTAGAAATGGAGGCCCATTCCTTAGCTTATGCAGCTAGTCAAGCTGGTAATGTAGGCTGGTTAATAGTTAAAGGAGTAGCTGATTATGCCGACGGCAAAAAGAATGATACTTACCATGGAATTGCACTTTCAAATGCTTTTGATTTTATTAAGTGGATGCTTCCCCAGTCACTCGAACTTGGTTTTGGACGAGTAGGGCTTGAGAAAAAAGCCTTAGAAAAACTGCTAATTGTCAAAGAAGCTTATGAAAATGGTAAGATAGAAGAAGCTAGTGCGCAAATTAATGCCTTGTATGTCCAAGGTCTTCGTTCTATTGAAACGCGCAAGCTAATGGTAAAGTGCTTAATGCGGGCGGGTAAATATAGTGAGGCTGAAGATACTTTAAATGAATATAAGAAAAGAAGATGGTTCAATGACGCTCTTACTACAGAATTACTTGCTGAAATAAAATGGAGGGAAGGTGATAATAAATCAATGGAAGAAGTATTAGCAGAATTCAAGGGACCCGATACGAGTCAACTTCTTTATTTAAAAGCAATGTTACTTGTTTTTAAGGATTCCGCTCCCCAATCTCCTAATGATAAGGTTGAAAGACTGTTAAAGGCTGAAAAGCTTCTTGCGCAGGCAATTGAGCAATCAAAATCATCACCTCAACCCTTTTATGATGTAAATCATTATTTCGTTTGCAAGTTATTAGACAAGAGTAAGAGGATTAAAACTAAAGACTTAAATGCTTCTTATAAACGAGCATTATCTACCACTAGCGTTAACCTAAATGCACGAAGACATCGTGGGTTGATATACATGTATTATCTTCTGCTTTTTGTCATCGCAGATAAGGAAGATGAAGTAATAAAGTTCATTAAAAAGTATAAGGATCAAGATATAGTGGTGGCCTTAGATAACATTGATATGATTTATAAAAGAATAGAATTGGTCTATGCTGACAATATACCTAATGCCGAAAAGTATTTATTAAGACTATCAAAATTTATTTGGAGTAAAAGAACTTACGGTAATGTAATAAGACCAGAAACCAGAGGACGCATGGAAGGACACAAAAAAATACGGTAAATCAATGAATACCCCAGAATCTAAATGGAATTCTATCGCAATAGTTGCAACAACTAAGAGCACGTTTGCCGGTGCAGCCACCATTAAATGCAGGTTTTTAGAGTACTTGCATAACCTCGGGTGCAAAATCACCTTGATTGTTGAAGACATACCGCCGGCATACAAAAAAATGAATTCAACATATTCATTAAATATTGTAAACCCATCTAAGGCTAAAAGCGCTAGCCAAGAAGCTAAGGAGTTATTGTATAATTATATAATAGAAGAAATAGTAGCTGAGGCAAAAGATTACCATTCTAAGGGGCAAAAGGTAATAATATGGGGAAGCCATATGTTTCCATATGGTTGTGCTTGTTTGAAAGCCAAAGAAATATTAAGAAATCAAGGCATTGTAACTTCATTAATATTATTTCCAGTGGGTGCCGATATTTGGGAGATTGGGAAAGACACCCCCATTACCCTAATCGATCTTTTAAACTCTACGGAGGTTGATTTTCTAGCAACGTATTCACAAAAATTTTCGGAAGAAATAAAGGTTTTTTTAAACTCTGCTAAGTCTATTGAATGTGTTCCGCCTTTTATTAATGAGAATCTATTTAGAAAATTTACAATACAAGAAAAGAACAAACGAAGAAAGGAACTTGGACTAGAGAAGGATTCACTGATTTTTATTAATCATTCAAATATGCGTCCTGTAAAAAGGCTCGATTTCACAATTATGATTGCTGATGAAATTGCAAAATTGCGACAACATCAACCATGCCATCTATTATTAATCGGCCCTAAAATTCCGAGCCTACCAATAATCTCTCTCTCAATAAATATTCATCAAATAGATACTATTAATGATGTAGAGACCTATTTACCAATAGCTGATTTTTGTATTAACACTAGTCTGCATGATTCCTTTAATACAGCCCTACTTGAGTCTATGTCTTGTGGAGTACCAACAATAACATCTGACAGACCAGCAATAGCAGAGGTTATTCGTGAGAATGGTGCTGGAGTCGTTTTTAATACACATATACAATCAAAGGATCTACAATCTGAAATTTATGGGGATTACCCAATATCAAGTACAGAATATTTACGACTAATCAATCAGATTTCAAAACTTACAGAAATTGAAATTAAGAAAATGCAAGACCTGGGCCAGAGAACTATCTCTGAGAATTACTCATTAAGTAGTGGGACCAAGCATTTGCGGAATTTAATTTTAAAGGCAGTTTCTGAAAAAGAGTAAAAATGAAAGAGAAAGCTCTAGCTAAATTTGAAGAAATTATTACATGCTTTAATGACAGTCAAAAAGGCATCTTGCTCAATATTATATCGAGCCTCATCGCAAATCCCAATATTGATGGAATTATGATTGGTGGTAGTGTTGCTGATAGTACAAACGATGAGTTCTCCGATCTTGATATTAAAGTTGCCACTGTTACTGAAAATTCCGAAGAAGTTGAAATAGAGAGAATAATGGTTCTCGCCAAATCCATTCCTACATTTACAGAGTATTCGATTGCCTTTCGATTGCCTTTTTTCGGAGATTTAATAACCCTGTTTTTTGAAAACCTGGAATTTAGTGTCGATATCGGTTTCTTTTCGCCGAATAGATTAAGAAATACCCAGCTAGAACCTTACGGAATAATATTATTTGACGATTCAGGCTCTCTATCAATTAATCGAGATAATATACACATCTCGACTCTTACAAGGTCTTATGAAGAGGAAATCTGGATTAGCTTGATGAAGGTTAACAAGGCTTTATTAAGAGGTAACTTATGGCGAGCTCATGAATACTTAGCAAGAAGTAGGAGAGCGACGCTCGGATTGACCCTAAAGCAATTAGGAAGAAAAATTAGATATGAAGGAAGGGAAGATCATAATATCGAAAAAACGTATGACACAAGTCATTTTAGTAAAACTTGGCCAAGCAATGGTTTACACTCGCTTAGTGCAAGCTCAATCGCTTTAATTGAATTGACTTATTCATTAGATATTCCTCCTCGGATACAAAAAACACTTGATAGTTTAGTCAATAAGTTTAGGTATCACCTTTCTTGCACAAACCATTAACATAAACTTCTTCAATCTAAAATTACCCATGCAATGGACATAGATCAAATTACACAAATAGTAGGTCATATTTCTAAGGATGAGGGTCTTTGGTTATCTCAAGTATCGGCAGATTGCCAAGTTCTTGAGATTGGATGTTTCCGTGGTAAATCAACGGCATATATTGCGTCCACCGCTAATTTTGTAGTCTGTTGCGATGGCTTTTGTGGTCAAAAAATTCTTAGAACTGATCAAAAGCCGGTTGATTTTACAGAAGTTAAACGTGACTTTGAGAAAAACCTTAAAGCACTGGGGTTATATGACAGGATAAAATTATATCCCAAAATATCTGAATTAGCCTTTGAGGAAATATCGGTCAATCATGGTAAATCATTTCAAGTCGCTTTTATTGATGGCGGACATGATGAAGCGTCTGTTCTTGCAGATCTAAAATATTCTGATCTTATTCTCAACGGAGGCATTATTGCATTTCATGATTATCATGACATAAGATATCCTGATGTAAAAAAAACTGTTGATAGATGGAGTTTAAACAATTCTTCACGAATAAAAAAATTCTCGTCTATAGGTACTATTCAAGCATTTCATCTCCATTAAGTCCTTATCTAATGATTTTCTCATGTGCTTCATCCAGGTGGATTATTTAAAAAATGCACCAACTTATCCTGAGAAGATCATTGCAGCTTCCTTCAGTAAATCTTCACAAAGGATAACAGAAGAAAGCGATCCAATAACTGAGGTATATGTTGGACATGAAGATGATAGAATTCACATTTTGGTTTTTTTTAATGAAAAATCAGAATTTGACCCATATGTATTGACTGAAACAACAATGCAAGACAATAAAATTGTTGTTGTAATCAATCTACTCCATCCTCATATTCAGGAAATGAAAAGCTCAGATTCTTTACTTAATTTTTTTAGACATTGTGTATATGATGGAGTTGCTGAATGGAAGGCAATAAAAATTCGAGGTAGTATCCAGCCCTATACCGTTAAGCTTTTCAAGGATGGGCTATTAAGAATCCCATTTGAAATAAAATCAAATAAAGCTGTTTAAAAAATGGAGAATTTTCCCCCTATTCTTCCCCTTGTGAATTTAAACAAGAGCTAATGGAGTGTTATTCAATCAAATATGCCCTAATAGTTCGAGCCCAAGAGGGGGAGCTTCAAAATCAAGCGGTTAGAGATAAAACTCTAGCCGCTTTTTTATTTTGCACAAGTATTTAGATACATTCTGAAAGCTATCTACACCTACTGCAGACCCGTCAATAGGACTCATGTTAGATCATTCTCCATGGCATACTTGACCAGGGAAATAAGATTCTTGGCCTCTGTTTTCCGGTAAATATTTTTCCTGTGAGTTTCTACCGTGAAAGTACTCAGGCATAGTTCCTTTGCGATCTCAGCTGTGGTGTATTCCGAAACGATCAGGCGCAGCACATCCATCTCCCGCCGCCCGAGGAGCGATTTTTTCTCATCCCTTTTGGGGGTTTCCAAAAGTGAAAAATATGTTTCTCCGTGTATCACTTTGTTGATACACCGTAGTAGTTCCTCCTTACCAGTATTCTTGAGTAAATACCCATAGGCGCCGTTAATTTTTGCATCATTTATAAATCTCTTTTCATCGATCATAGACAGGATGATAAATTTAGTAGAGACCTGGTGCCTCAAACTAATGATTATCTGAATCCCATTTCTGATGGGCATCCTCATATCTATCAGAGCTATATCCGGTTTGAAAGCCAGAATATCGCTATAAGCACTTTCTCCGTCATTGGACGACCCCACGATGATGAGGTTAGGTTCGCTTTCGATCAGCAGCTTTAATCCGTCCAATACAATTTGATGATCGTCGGCCATATAGATTGATATTGCTTTCTCCATTAGGTTATTTTGAGGGAAATTCTATAATGATAGTAGTGCCGCCCGGATGCGAATCAATATGCAGGAATCCTTTGAAAACCTCAATTCTGCGCCGTACGTTATCCAGCCCGATACCCGTAGAGCTGACGGTGTGCTCGTTAAATCCGATACCATTGTCCTCAATGATTAGCTGGATCTTGTCATCAAATTTGTCAATTTGAATAGATGCGGCATCGGCCCGCGAATGCTTGTGGATATTATGGACCAGTTCCATTATTATTCTATAAACAGGCATTATCAGCATTTCAGGCAGGTCGCCGGATTTGATCTCAAAACTCAGATTATAGACACATTTATTATGCCTGTTCAGTTGGTTGAGGTATTTTTCCACCGATGACTGCAGGCCTTCTTCATTGGTGATAGACAGTTTGAGGTTTTGTGATATCTCTCTAAGCTCAACAATAGTTTCATCTATACCCGAAAAGGTTTTCTCGATCAAGGCAGCATGTTCATGGACGCCATCGCTGATCATTATATATTCAAGATTCATTTTCAATCCTGATAATTTGGCTCCGATACCATCATGTAGCTCAAGCGCAAGCCGCGTTCTTTCCCTGTCTTCGCTTTCTTTGATCGCATTTGTAATCTGAAGGCGAAAATCAGTCACTCTCTTTTGATGGAGAAGGATATAACTGATCATAGCAAATACCAGCATGGCAACAAAAAGAGTCCCTACCAGATAATAAATAACTACTGTATTTGTTGCTTCTGAATACATCTGTAAGATTGTGCATAAAGAATGTTCGCCACCAAATTAATAAATCCGTGAGTATATAAACCTAACCTGCCGACACTTACCGCATTGGCTGTCAGATAGCGGATCATCATAAAGTAAAATATATTTACCGAGAAATAGAGCAACACACCAATACTGATCCAGAACATAGGATACTGCCAACTATAGTAGCTCAAATCTTCCTTTAGCATGTAATAGAAAAAAACAGAGGCGTAAATGACCATCGAAAAGGAAGCATACGTCCTGCTCAATGTATTGGGCTGCCATATCCCGTTTAGGTAAAAAACATCAAAAAAGGCCAAAGCAATAAAGATCAAAAAGTTAACCGGAATGATCAATTTAAGATTTTTATGCTTTGACAGATAGGCGTAATAAGTAAAGGAAAAAGCCATAAACTCCACAACTGTGAAAAGATGCAACCCAGGCATATTATTGCTGATGATGGACTTAAAAACACTCGCCTGGATCTCTACAATGCCGCTGAAGATGAAGAAATACAATAAAAACCGGAATGGTTTGTTTAGTTGTTTAAACCCTATCAGCCCGATCACAATAGGCAGCAAGATGCTGATTTGAGATAGCTTAATGTAAATAGAGGTAAACGTCATTGGGTCAAATTGTCGCTGGTATTTCCAAGATACATAAAATTCTATCTCTAAAGTCAACCCTTATTTGGGTGGGGCAATCTGCAGTGTAACAAATGCACTGCTCGTCGATTTCAGGTTTCCGGTATTACTACAATTGTTGGGACATGGATCAGCATAGTCGTAATATGGATACTCATCGTCGACAGTCAGGTCATCACTGCAATCCTCACATTCGGGATCGCTTCCCGCTGTGGTGCTCACTGCTATTATTGTCAGTTGGCCATCTTCATTTATCCCCGTATAAAAACGCACTCCATTTACCTCTGAGTAGTCTTCATACGAAGTGATCCCAAGCAAATTCAACAATGCGGCTTTATCAAAGCTCCATGAAATGGGAACCGTAACTTCATTATCCCCCATAGATCTAAACCTTGTAGTATATTCTATAGCCAGGGCCGGAGTTATCACTTCCGACGGCTTTTTCTCAGTATACCCTTCTTTACAAAATCGATGCTGATACGGCGGCAAAGATTTTAAGTATTCAAAAGCGCTATCATAAGCCCGCGATTGCATTTCGCCTCCGGGCTCAGAGGTTGAAGATGCTTGGGTGTTTTCATAACCTCTTTTTGCTTGTGATTCTTGTTGCTTCATTGCTATTATTTTTTTGGTTGTTTATAATGATGCAAATCTAGCCTTGGGGATACCCTCAGGCAATACCTACTCAAGGGTATATTCCGATCTGTCTTTATGCTCTGATACTTCATATATGGAATATACCTACCATAGGGTATTGATGGAACTTATACAGATGTGGACATTTGCCGGCACAATCACCAAATCAAAAAACATCATGGCACTGTACGATAGTCAGTATTTGAAGCAGCTCGTGAGAGAGAAGGGGCAATCAAGGAGGATAAAATTGCTCAGCGAAAGTACAACGATAAATTCAACCTTCGATATTTTCATTGCCCATAGTTTCCTCGACAAAGAAGAAGTAGAAGGACTCTATATCGAGCTGACCGACCAGGGCTATTCGGTCTATGTAGACTGGATCATAGACCCGCACCTGGACAGGCACAATGTGACAAAGGAGACTGCCGCCTGGATCAGGGCGCGCCTCAGGGCATCAAGGTCTTTGATACTCGCTATCTCAGAAAATGAACAAATGTCAAAATGGACGCCATGGGAGCTGGGCTATGTGGACGGCCATACCACGAAGTGCTCTATACTGCCTGTCTCCGCACAGGCGCATGGCCACCGGTCGTTCAAAGGCAAGGAATACCTGTCACTCTATCCATATATCAAAAAGGCACGCATAGACTTGAGAGAGGACCTCTATCTGGTGGATTCACCCAACCGGTTTGTGCTGTTGGATGAATGGGTAAAGAAGAACGCAGGACCCAGATTAAGTAGCGTAAATATTGATTCACTATGAGACGAGCACTGGTCGTAGGAATAAACAAGTATCCAGGATCACCCCTTTTTGGCTGTGTGAACGATGCGAATGATTTTAAGAAGATCATCGAGACTAATGAGGATGGTTCGCCGAATTTCGATGTGCGGGTAGAGGAAAATATCGGCACAAAGGCAGAACTCAAAGCGAAGATCGCAAAACTATTTGCTGCTGAATCAGACATGTCTCTGCTATACTTTTCCGGGCATGGCATAATCACTGAACTTGGTGGCTACATCATGACGCCGGATTATAAAAGTTATGATGAAGGCGTCTCTATGGATGAGATACTGAACCTCGCCAATGAATCCAGGGCCAAAGACAGGATCATCTTTCTCGACTGCTGTCATGCAGGAGCTATGGGTAGCCCTGCCGTGATGGGTGGCAGCTCCTCTATGATCAAGTCAGGTGTATCCATACTATCGGCCAGCAGGAGTGATGAAACATCGATGGAGTTCAATGGTCATGGAGTCTTTACCAGCCTATTGCTGGATGGGCTAAGCGGTGGTGCAGCTGACCTCTGCGGCAACATAACTGCCGCCAATATTTATACCTATATAGATCAAGCTCTGGGTGCCTGGCACCAGAGGCCGGTGTTTAAAACCAATATCACCCGCTTCACTTCGCTGAGGAATGTAAAACCTCAGGTACCGAAAGAAATATTACGGTTGCTGGTTAGTTATTTCCCTGTGCCTGAGGCAGAGTATAAGCTGGATCGCACTTATGAATACACCAACAAGAAGGTCGCCATAGAGGAAAAGGTCGTCATATTCAAAAATTTGCAAAGACTCACAAGCGTAGGCCTCATAGTTCCCGTGGGCGAGGAACATATGTACTGGGCCGCACAAAACGGCAAGTCATGCAGGCTTACAGCCCTGGGTTATCACTACTGGAGATTGGTAAAGGAAGGAAGGTTATAAATAAAAAACAATGACTGAGACACAAGAAAAATATGATGTAGTAATCTCTTTTGCTGAAGAAGATAGGGCCTATGCAGATGCATTCGACGCACGGCTCACTGCGGGGGGGCTGAAAGTTTATACGTACTTCAATAAATTTTTTGAGACAGCAGGTGAGCCGCTGGATCAGAAGCTGGTGGATATATATACCAGGTATTCCCGGTTTGCTATTGTTCTCATTAGTTCACACTACCTGAATGATACAAAAAAATTTGTGCCCATTGAAATAGATGCAATTAATAAGCGAAGGAATGAGCAAGGAAATTATGTGTTCCCGATTTTTTTGGAAGATGGCCTTGTCGAGCAGGCGAACCAGAAACTCCATGGCATCGGACAAGTTGGTTACTTGGAGTTTTTTCGGGCTATGAATACGGAGGAGATCGTAAAGGAGATCATAAAGAAACTGAAGAAGAAGAATGGAGCAGAGGTAAACGATTTAAAAGTCGCAATCAACTACGAGGTGGTAACACTAAGAACTGTCAATAGCTCAAATAGTAATTCGAACAATAATTCAAATATCCACTCAAACAACAATTCAAATAATAAAACAACAAATTTCAATATAGCTGGTGGGGTTGGGCAAATTCACAAAAATGACAAGGCCATTTACAATAAAAACAATAGGGATGGAAAATAATGAAACAACACCCACCGAAACATCCTCACCCTCCTCTGGCATTGAATCGACGCAACCTGCCGTGGAATCTATTAATGATAGTACACAGCCTGGCACAACTGAGGGTAGTGAAGGAGATTCGAAAAATACTACTATAAATGGAGAAGTTAAGGAACTCCACAACAATGACAACGCTACTTATTATAATAATAAGTATGAGATACTAAAGAATGTCCGTGAAATTCAATTTGATCCGACTACTATTTCGGAAAATGATATAAAAAATACCGCCAAACTGCTCTCAAGTGAAGAAAGGAGTAAAAACTGTGAACTACTCATATCCAAGCGTGTTTTATTATTGGATTTTCCTGATGAAGAGCTTGCCTTATACATGTCTATAAATATTGCTGAATTCGCTCAAAAAAACGGTTATAAACTATGGAAAACGCTTCTTACCCCGGGTATGATGAATCTGGAGGGGGTATATTTTGATAATTTTTTTTCAAGTATACACAGATCAGATAATCCCGAACACCACAAATCCCTTTTTATCATTGATTGCAACAATGCAAATTTTACGAGCTCATTACATACTACAAAGAATAAAAGAGATGAGTATATCAGTCTCCTTTCAGAATCTAAGTACGACCAACTCGTAATTCTCATAATTTACAAGCATCTCTATTCAATTCCCCAGCAAGTATACACTCTTTTTGCGCCTGCAGATCTGCCACATGATCCTTTGTCCTTTTTGGCTTATATGGGAATGAGGTTTACTGATGATGAGGTAAGCAGCCTCCGTAGCCTTATCAACTCTATCATCGCAAAAGGCATTTGGGGTGAGTCTCCCGATGGGCATTATACTCTCATAAAAGAAAAGTTTGATAAATACAAAAACTTCATCAGGATAGATCAGCATTTACGCGAAGTGTTGGGGAAAGAGCAAAATGAATACCAGGAAAAGTACAAAAGCCAGCATAAACTGGAACAAAGCCTGTTGTTTTCGGCCTTGCACTTCGGCGAAGTCTCCTACAGCAGTTTTTACTTTATAGTCGAGGTTTTGCTGGAAGGTGAAAAACAGCCATCAGTGCGAAAGAAGCAAATAATATCTGAGGAGACCATGCAGCATACCATCATAGATGAACTCATTGAGGTAGATGCCAAAGCCGAATGGCTAAAAATGGGCGATGACTACCTGGCCAAGCTTAATATTGTTCCATCAATAAATGCAAACGGGCTTCGTATTATCCGGTTTAGCGATGCGGAATTTGAGGTCCAGTCAAGGGCCTATTTTAACAGGATGTTCGCCGCTTCCACCAGCTTTTTTAAAAAGTTGGAAGACCGGGGGATACTTTTTAGCGATGAGCTTACCATTGAAGAAATAGAAAAGTACATTGATTTATGCTTTTCCTGGTTTACGCGGGAGACACCGGCATTTCGTATCAATTTCCTTAAAAACCTGCTGACTGGTTCAATGGCCATCGTGGAAGATTGGTTTACAGTCGATGATATCAGGCTCAACAGGATTTCAGTATTCCTGAAGCGATGGTATAAGACAGAGGGCTATGGGAATGGCGCTCATACTGTACTTGCTTCCTTTATCAAAGATGGACATTACCGCGCGATCACAAACCTGATCTTTAAGATTAAAAAGATCATGATCGAAGACGAAGTATTCAATCTGGCTGATCGGGTTGCGTTTCTACTGGACTATCACTTTGGAGCAGAAGAAGATTTAACTGCATTATTGAAAAATGCCGGCAGTCTCTATTGGGGCTTGTTATCCTTTTGTAATTATTATCCCTTATTAATACTTCCTACTCTTATAGAACTTGGGGCATGGAGAGATGAAGAAAAGCACTCAGACATAGTCCAATTATATGCATCTACATTAATTCATAGCCTAACTGTTATATGCAGAAATAAGCCTGATATGATAAGTAAGACCAAACAGGCTGCTATCCCATCATTTTTTCATGAACTAAACAACAAGGTAAACGAACAAGAATATGCCGCCCTCTTGGTTGATAATCTCCTGACCTGTACCGGACATGTAGAAAAAATACCCAAAACCCTAATGGAAGTATACTTAATACTGATAAGTATGACCCTAAAGGAATTCGAATTTAAAGCCGGAAAAGCAACAGTAGAAGATATGACTTTTGCCCTGGTAGCAGCCACCCTTGGCGAATGGTATTGCCAACTAAAGGAAGCGGATAATAAATCTGCCCGCTCCTTCGCTGATTTGTTGGTCCGTACCTTTGTCCGAACAGCCGAAAAGAAGACCGTAGCTGCTGTCCGGCGCCTGCTGAGCGAACAGAAAATGTATCTCACCACACTTATTGGAAAGATCGGAGATCCGAAAGCAAAAGAAAAGAAAAGGCTAAGAGAAAAAATTACGGCGCTTTACGACCTGATAAACAATCTAAATAAAATATAGCATATGATATTCGACAATCTGATCAAATCAATTAAGGACAACACGGTCAAAGTTGGGGCGAATGATATAGCCCTCTATGCAAAAAAGGAGAATAATACTTTTAAAATACTCGACAAGAAACCTTTTCTCGGGGGCAATTCATTCAGTACGTATGTTGTAAACACCGACCATTGGGTAAGGCATGACCTGAAATGCAATATAAGCTCAATGGAAAACTCTATGCATAGTTTTGACCTCCATATCAACTATGAGATCAGGATCGCAGCCGGCGATGAAAAAAGGGCCCTCAACTTTTTTCTGGAGCAAGATACACAAGTATTTAGCTCTGCCTTTAATGCCGCTCTTGAAAACTGGATACTGGAATATGTAAGAACCTACCCACACGGTTTTGATGGCTTTATGGAGCGTTTTTTCGAAGATACCAAACCATTGCGCGAGTTCCTGCAGTCGAAGGTAAAGATTCATGGCATCACCATGAATTTGAGTATAGCCACGGTAGCCGATGAGCCCGAGTCGACTGTAAAAGGGACCCTGCATGTTAAGCCAAATGATCAAACCGAGTATGTCGACATCAGGTATGTGGCCAATATCAATGTTTTCAAGCCCAATAAGCTGAAATCATGGAAATCTACAAGCAGGCGCTCAGAGACAGAGAAAGAGCAGATACTCAAATCCCTGATGACCGGCCAGTCTATAAAGAAGCTATTTGAATCACAGATCTATTATAAAAGTATAGTAGATGACCTTAATGGTTCTGTGAAGAGTAAAGTTATTGATTCACTTAACGATCTTTTGAATCAGGAAGGCTGGGCCATCAATGAGCTCACTTTATTTTACGATAGACCGAGACACGAGATACAGAATGAGATCCAGCACAAAACTGAATGCGCTATACTTAACTATACAAAAGGCCTGTCTATCAATCATACAATACTCGTTTCGCTGGATGATGTGGGTAAGTTCAACAAGGCTAATTTATCCGGGCCTGAAGCCGTAAAATGGCTCAAAGCGGAACTGGACAAAGAGGTGAGAAGCTCTTTGCTCAGGAAAACGTTTTCAGAAGTAGTATTATCTTTTAGCACCTATGCAGATCAGATAGAGTGTGTATTCCAGGAAAAAGCGCAGAGTATAGGCCTCACTGTCAAACAAATAATATCGCGCCCCGAACTGCCCGATTGGGATATTGTGTTCAATAGTTTTACGATTGACCTGCCGTTTCAAAAATACAATACCAGAGACACCTCGGTATATGCATACATTGAGATAAAGTGCAAACTTCATTTGAATCTTGAATCCAGGAAATTGAAAAGTTTAATTATCCCGGGAGTCAATATCAGGGAAGTCATAGAATCAACTATCCGGGAAACTGCACAGAGAGTGTTGCTAAAAATATCCCCGGAAGATTATTACCTGAATTTTATGACATCTATTGGGGACCTGCCCTCGGTGGAAGACAGGCTAAAACAACAGATATCCGATGCGATCATTGAACAGCTGGGGCTGCGGGACGGCAGCAGAGAACAAGATAACCTGCCTGAAATCGTGATCAGGCTCGATACAAATGCAGATGCCCTGTCAAGGCGTGCACGAAAGCTGATCGCCGAAGGAGATATGGGTTTTATCCTGAACCTGTCGAGCAATGCAGAAAGGGGAAGGACTGACAGCGTCCAGTATAAGATCACCTATTATATCACTCAGGTAGACCCCGAAAAATGGCACACATTCGCAGGCTTTTCATACCCTTACCTGGAAGACACCAAAGAAGCTACGGTCTTGCGCGACCCGGAATTCATTGCTAAAATATTTCCTCTCATAGAAGATACTCTCAGGGATAACATGACAGCCCTTTTGGAAAATAAATCAAATGAGGTGCTAAGGTATACTGATGACAATACGAAAGCAGGCCTTGAAATGGCAGAGGCCCTTAATATATGTGAAGGCATGATCAGGAATAAATATGGCCTGGTGATCCGCTTCAATCTTCCGCACAGGCTTGCTACGCAAAGTGAACGTTTTGAGCAAAAAGCCACCAACATCAAACTCGAAATGCAGGCCAACTATACGGTAGCCGATTTCAAGGATAAGCTCGAAGAAAAAAGAGAGCTGGAAAAAGAAGTTAGAAGTCTCCAGATAAAAAACCCCGGCGCACCGGAAATAAAGATTTACAAAAAGAGAATCCAGGAACTGGAAGAGAAGTATAACCTGATCAACGCATCTGCTGACAGGATGCTGGCAGATTCAAAAGAAAAAGGGGCCAGGCCCATAGACAAAGGTAGCAGCAGTTTGAAGAATAACCCTTCACTGAGCCTGCTTGATCAGGACAATCCTCAGATAAAAAAGCTGACCGAAGGCGGGGATACTGAAAACGAAAATAAGGACTAATCATGAGAAAATACATATGCTCAAACAGGCTCGTAACTCAACCATGCAGCTTGCGTCTTGCCGGTACAATAACGATGGGAAGCGATGATGCACAATTAAAATGCAAAGAATGCAATTCCGAATTGGAGCCGCTTGAGGAGAACACGTCACCACAACCGCCATCGCGCGTCTGGAAATATGCAGGGATATCACTGGCAGTACTAGTAATAATGGTCGTGGCAGTATTATTTATCGAGCACAACAAAAACAGCACCGTAGATACACTTACTGCAAAACCGGAAGAGAAGATACAAGACCAAACTGTTACTTCTAAAGCCACTGATACATCAGGTAAGCATGCCGATCAAAAGCAATATTATATTCCTTCACCTTCTAAGCCAGATCCAGCCCATAGCCGTGATAAAATGACACTGACTACCATCCAACATTTTTTTGATGATCTGTCAGGTGGACCAGCGCCATACAGTGCAAAGAGCGATCTTTTAAAATCCGGGGTCGAGCGATTTTTCACAAGCCCCGAAGCGAGAATCGCTACACTGGGCAAGAACCATACCCAAACGGACGAGATGTCAGCTTCAGATTTCGGTGAGCTGCTCTGCACTTCTGGTCAGCGGTATTTCTTTGTAGGCGGCGAACTGGAAGGGACGAGATATTCCAAAGTATATGTCACCGCACAATAAAAGAAAAACATGAAAAAACTAATACCATTTATTGGCTTTATATGTATATCAGCAAGTATTTGCCTGGCACAATCCAATACAACCGATAAGGAGGCGAAGCTCACTAAAGCCGAAATAGAGGATTTCACGGATCAGGCAAGCAGGGTTGTCTGGAACCTGGGAAGGGATATCACTATAATAGCAGATAAATCTCAGGACTCACTGAAAAGGAGAGCAGCCATAAAACTGGCCTGCAAATTATTTATCAATGCAGATAGCAATATAGTCCAGGTAAGCTCAGTACTCCCTGGCATCCCTATCAAATTCGTACCCGTAAGGGTCTATTTGAATTCGCTTTTCGACCTCCCGTATAGCAAGGTCAATATCGTATGGTATCACGTTTACTTCTCTAAGCTATTTGAACCCGGCGAGGGTGGCCTTTATTACGGTATAGCAAACATATCTCAGACTTTCACGGGATATGCAAGCAAAGATATTGGAACCTATCATGATGTGACTGAAAAAAAAATAAAGATAGTAATAGAAAAGATAGGTGAAATGGATGGAGACAAAGAAAAGCAATACTGGCGCCTTTTTCTGGGAGATATACAAGTAACCGAAACAAAGCAATAATGAGATCAACTACTTTAATACTTCTGCTAAGCACATTAGCTTATGGCGCGCATAGTCAGTCTTTCAGTTTCATGGATGATTTCCTGAATAAAAGAGCTGTGCAGGAGGTGAAATTGCTGAGTGAATTTGCTGATAGGTTTAATATGACGGACACGGTCTTCCTCATTGACACAACGATTAAGCCATCCCGATATCTCAATATCCTTAGTCTTTTCAATAGGGCGAACAAAAAATTTCACAATGATTCATCTGTCATCAGTTTTACAAACGACATCCTGAGAGACTCCTTCCTGATCGATTTTACCGATTCGAATTGGTATGCAGTAGCGCATGCCGTATTTGTATACCGGGGTGTCAAACGGAATATCCCATTGACACTAAAACACGTCAAAAACCAGGGCCGCGGATACTCCTGGGTGATAGTAGGAGCAAACATAGACGCTTTAAATGTAAAGCTGGATAGGATAGAATCCCAAAAAATCGATCCGGTAGATAATGAATTGTCCTTCCTCAGCCTGTCGAAGGGCTTTAATTCAAAAAATGGATTGTTGTCTTATACAAGTGCGGACTTTGATATTGATTATCTCAGCGTTTTCCTGTTTCTGGCAGAATCCGGCACCATTAATTTTACCCAGATCGATAGTGTATCATATCATTTTCTGAACACGCCAAACTGGATCTTTAAGGTCGAATATTTCAATAGGATGGATTTGAACTGTGGCTGGCTCATTTCGGAAATATCGCCATCGACCGATACGCAAAAAGCAGGCTATAAAAATCTAATTCTTCACCTTCAATAAAACCCTATTTATGAGACCACTATTTTGTTTAAATATTATTTTGACGATGGCTTTCCACAACACATTTGCGTCCGCACCTATTTTGGCACCGGAGGAGGTGCTGGATGCGCACCTGAACATTGAACAAAAATTTAAAAGTTATTACAGGGAACTGAACTACCTGACCAATGGCCAGATGTCATTCCCCGAAAGGGACAATAACATAAAATCTATAATCAGCGAATACTATGCAGGAGATACAGTAGCTGTATATAATGATTATGAAAGCAAAGGCATCCAGCATTTGCGGGTGCAAGAATACTTGAACAACCTTGCTGTCGGTTATAGTGAGGATAAAAAAGGATTTGGATTTTCCGATCCGCAGGTTAACGTTTCGGAAATATTTCTTAAGGATAATGGAGAAAATTTCTTCGTTAAAGTGGAGATCACCCGGACATTCTATTGCAGCGCGGATCACTCGAAT
The DNA here is from genome assembly GCA_025963485.1 of Bacteroidota bacterium. GTDB lineage: Bacteria > Bacteroidota > Bacteroidia > Chitinophagales > LD1 > UBA1941. Next base: position 26,111 of record JAOQAO010000108.1, read on the forward strand.
GACGACGTTCAAACCATTGATTATTATGTAAAGTTTTACCCTAACAGTAAAAATTATAAAATATATACAATGGCAAAGCATGAAAACAATACAATGGAATTCAAGAGAGCAATCGTTCAAAGCAAAATGGTCCTGAGTTCCGATAACATCAATGTACCAATACCCAATCCATCATATTTCGTATTTAATGTAGTGCCGGGTGATGCAGAGGTGAAGATCGACGGAAAGTCTGTTTATGTCGTCAACAACATGAATATACCCGTCCAGGCCGGCAAGCATAAAATCGAAATCTCCGCTCCTGGCTATGAATCCTATACAAGCGAGGAGTCTTATGCCAAAGAAGGTCAGAACAATTTTGCCGCTAATCTCAGAGCAAAGATGGGATCACTCAGCATTTTAAATAAAACACGGAAAGAGATAGGAGCTTCAGTTTATGTAGATGGGAAATTAGCGGGAACAATTCCTGCAGAGAGGATTCCATTGTCCGAAGGGAAGCATGCCGTGAGAATAATCAAAAATGGGTACTTCATTAGTTCGAGGAAAGTAAATATCGAAGACCAGAGCGATGAATCCGTTAAAGTATTCCTGGTAAATGTAGAAAACACCAAAAGAGGTGTGGCCATTGGGATTAGTATATTCAACCAAATCTTAAACAGTGCTCCACCCAAAAAATAACAATGGACATCTGACCTTTATAATTCATAAATATAAAATTCACAACAACTAAATCAAAGCCAAATGAAAGGACCGCAAACACAATATACAGATGAAATGAAAAAGCATTTCGGGTACTATGCCGCCTGGGAACCAGGTATACCTATTGAAATAGGAGACGTGGGCACATTGTCCGGAAATGTTTTTACAAGGCATGCTAATCTGAGGGATCTTGAAGTAGATATTGAAACTGCGCCTAACCGCGGCCAATCTACGGATCTCCAATATACATCCAATGGCAGCGTTAATATTTCCACAAAATTGTCCGGGGCCGTCCCCGCTACGGGAAGTTCGCTTTCCAGTCTTGATCTAGGCATATCAATAGAATTCGGAAAAGAGTTTGCTACTTTATTCAAAGCCGATAAAACCACGAGTCCATCCATTCGGAATACTATTAAACTTGGCGAGGACATATTGAAGCTTTTCAAGGACGGCAAATGGGATAAAAACTGGAGGATCGTGACAGAAGTGATCGTAGCAGAAAGTGCATCTGTTATTATCAGCAACAGTACTAATAGTAAAGTAGAGCTTAAAGCTAATGGTAATATTAACGCGGTAAAGATCGATATCGCAGATGCAGCTTTCAATTTTTCAGCCGTTAATACCCGGGGGATAAACACTATGATACTAGCTCAAAAGGGAATGACACCACTATTTAAACTGATGGGGATCAAAACCAGGATACTCCAGGAGCCAGTATTTGCAACCAGAGGTATTAAAGCGATAGATCTTATTACCCCTGATAGCATTCAAACAATCCATAAAGACTTAGTCTACTTTGGTCACATTACTGAAGAAATCACGGAATAGCGTTTTCGAGTTATTAAGTCCAATCGTTCGTTAAATCAGGTGAACCCAATTCTTTGCACCATGAACCAAACCTATTGAGCGGTCACTATGGTAGATCGCCAATAAACTATGAGGATTCATCCGTAGCTCTTATGGATAATCAAGCTGATTGTATTCTATAAATTGGTCCGGGATTTTCAGGACTGTAGAGGCCTTGGGCACATAATAAAAAGGCGCCCCGCTTTCGCAAGACACCTACCCTTGTTTATAAAAATTTTAAATACCGCTACTTATTGTTCTGCGCTTTAGCGCCGATGATCTGCTGAAGATTTTCGAGCGATGCTTTCATCTGGCGCATAGACTCGTCCTGTCTATTGTCGTTTTCTTTGAGCGTTTTGTTTTCAGCTTTAAGCTGCTCTATTTGTGATTGCTGTTCCTTCACTGCGTTGATCAGCAGATATGTGTATGCCTGATTATTGACATTGCGCAGATCGCATATATCATTGTAGTCTGCCTTTGTGACCATATATGGCGCTACCTGCTCCAGCTCCTGCGCTACTATGCCTATTTGTACATCTTTAGTATAGAAAGGCGCATTCGGATTGTAGTGGAAGCTGACTGGCCTTAAGCGATTGATCACATTCAGCCCGTCGGTGAACTCGCCATCTACAGTTTTGATCCTGCTATCAGAGAATACGCCCCACGCACCGGTTGTATTATTAGCTGCACCATTGACAGAGAGCAGCGCTGTCGGAGCGGAGGTGCCGATGCCTACATTGCCACCAGCCAGTACGCGTATACGCTCGGTATTGCTGGATCGTACCACAAAGTCATGCGCTGTGAGTGAGCCTACCATAGCATAGCCTGCGCCGTCTGCTCCTATGAATGCCGTCCTGGTACCATCACTAGCGGTCACATAGGCTGCCGTGGGGATAGCCACATTGATCCCGGCTAGTGTCGCTCCTGCGACAGTGCCATTTCCTACATATAGCGCTGAACCGGGATTTGTATTTCCAATACCGACATTGCCATTCTCATCTATGCGCATGCGCTCCGTCTGTGCACCAAAGAGACCCGTGGTAAAAAACAACCGGCCTGCGCCGCTGCTATTTATATTAGCTCCTATCCGCGCACGGTCATTGCCGTCTGCTGTAGAGGTAGCTACATTGGTCACTCCATGATCGAAGCCTATCCAGAACTGGTCATTGGCATTTGTGGTAGTGGTGCCTACTTTCATCACACCCCCACTGGCCGTCGCGCTCGCTACTGCAAGCGCTGCGCTCGGTGTGGTCGTGCCGATACCTACATTGATTGATGCAGTAGCGCTATTGACTCCGTCGATAGAGCCCAGAATGAGCGTATTATTCGCACCCGCCAGAGCACGATAGCCGATAGCTGTAGTATTGGTCAGGGTCGCGGATGCTGCATCGGCTTCGGCCCCTATCGCGGTATTATTTGCGCCCGTGGTGTTGGTGTGCAGAGTATTGTATCCTATGCCAGTATTGTTGCCGGCAGTAGTATTACTGTTTAGAGCATTAGTGCCGATGGCAGTATTGTTCGATCCTGCACCATTTGCTGCCAGTACGTTGTATCCATATCCACAGTTATACTGGCCGCTGGTAAAGAACATAGCACCAGCACCCATAGCGGTGTTAGCAAATCCCAGGGCATTTTGCATACATTGACTACCCACCGCAGTATTGTTTGAGCTGGTATTGAAGGTCAGAACGCTCAAACCTATAGCCGTATTGCTGTTGCCAGCGATATTTGAGGATAGTGCGCGCCTCCCTACCGCAGTATTGGACGTTCCTGTTGTATTTGAGGTAAGGGCTCCATCGCCTACTCCTGTATTCGCATAGCCAGTAGTATTACTGGAGAGACAGTTGCCTCCTACCGCTACAGCCTCAGCACCGGATATATTGACCGCCAATGCACGAAAACCAAAAGCCGTATTGCTCACACCAATCCATCCGGATGATTGATTGGCACGCCTGAACATGATATCTACATTGTCCGTCGTTCCTATAAAATTGGTTGCAGCACTCAGACCCGAATTTCCCGTGGTGCTCCAGGCGCTTGTACCCAAAGCGGCGGCGGCAGTAACCCAGGTGGCATTTCCCGCGGCATCGCTTTGCAGAATGCGGCCACTGGCAGCTCCACTTGTCATCTGAAAATATTTGCTGGTGAGGCTGTCATTTATCGACAGGTGCTTATTGGTAAAGTCTCCATACAGCAGCGGAGTAGTAGTATTGCTATTGGCGATGTAGAGCTTATTGCTGCCGGCTGATTCATTATAGCCTGCCTGATAGCCCAGGAATATGTTGCCATCGCCGTGCGCAAAAAATCCTGCCTGCAAGCCCAGAGCTACGTTTCTGTTGCCTACCACGTTATTGATCATGGCCTGGTAGCCCATCATCACATTGGCGCTGCCTGTCTGATTGAATATATCTATACCCTCTCCTACTGCAGTGTTTTGGAAGCCGGTTGTATTATTATTCAACGTAAAATATCCTATAGCGATATTCTGGTAGCCGGTAGTATTGTTGCGCAGAGTATTGCCAGCTATAGCTATGTTCTTATATCCTGTCGTATTGCTGGGCATTGCAAAATAGCCTACAGCAACATTGTCTGTACCAGTAGTATTGGACACCAGGGCCTGATAACCTAATGAAGTATTAAAATTGCCGCCTGCGGCAATAGATGATAGAGTGCGATAGCCCAGGCCGGTATTGCCGGTAGTATTATAATCCATATAGCCCGAAGCAGTATTGCCCACTCTAAATGCCAGCGGCTGGGCATCAGTAGTGCCTATAAAATTAGTAGCACTATTAGTCCCGGAATTTCCTGTGATATTCCATGAATTACTGTTGGGGATAGTCGCAAGATTGACCCATGACGCATTACCTACCGCATCGCTGCGCAAGACATAATTGGCGGTTGCTCCACTGGTCATCTGAAAATTGGTCGTCTTAGTATTTCCTGCTACTTCCAGTTTATTAGTGGAGGCGGGTATCACTCCTATGCCCAGATTGCCGACATCAGTGAGACGCATACGTTCCACCAGAGCATTGGCATCAGCCCCCGGCACCTTCGTGCTAAATGCCAGATGAGCACTGTAGGTGCCATTGTCAATAGCCGCTATAGAGGCACCGGGCCTATTGGTACCAGCTACGATATCTGCGTAAGTGGAGAAAAACAGATTGGACCGCCCTGCTGCGCCGCCCGATAGATTCTGTATGGTAATACCGTCTGTGACGGATGATATAACCGCGTGAAGCTTATATAGCGGTGAAGTGGTGCCGATGCCGAGGTATCCATTTTTGTTTAACGTCATGCGGATAGCACTGGTCGATGTTCCCTGCGCTGTAGTGGCAAACTGGATCGCGCCAGGGGCATCAGAAGCAGGGGTGCCATCCACCACGAATCTCATAAAAGATGACTGGCCGTAGGAGCCACCATTAAAATATATCCCTTCGACCTGACCGACGGTGACCCCCGGGGATACAGTGGCAGGACTGGCGAGCGTGCCGCCTTGTTTGACGAAAGTGTGAAATGCCGATCCGGTAGTACCAGCTACCATCTGCTGTATATCGCTGAGGCTACCTGTCTCATCGCGAATGTCGAGGCGTGTACTAAAATTAGGTCCGGCATTAGGAGAAGTCGTGTTAATACCGACACTACCAGAATTGCGTGATATGAACATAGGAGTGCTACTTAACAGGCCTGAAACAGTAGTGCGAAAGGCGAGTCCATCCTTTGGCTGATCGTAGCTCAATCCTACTGCAGAATTAGTAGAAAAAGGGAAGGTAAAAGCGAGTGCTCCGTTGTTTATGGTTAATTTATCTCCAGGTGCCGTAGTTCCTATTCCTACATTGCCGGTAGATGTGGGATTGAAAATTAAATTGCCTGTCGTAGCATTGAATGAAAGATTGTTGGCCCCCATGGTCACGGTCCTGCTTCCCGTCAGCGTACCGTTGGAATTATAAATGTTATTTGTGTTAAGCGTATCAGGATTTATGGATATCCATTGCGCACCATCGTATTGCAGGATATTATTTGCAGAAGGTGTCGCGATGGCTATAGGGTTGCCTTGCAGACCACTCACTGTAGGATTGGGATAAGTGCCACTCAGATCTCCGCTCGCTGCACCTAACGGACCTGTGGGCCCTGTCGCGCCAGTGACTCCGTCTGCTCCTGCTATGCCCGTCGCGCCGATGGCTCCATCGCTGCCGGTTGGGCCTTGCACGCCTGTACTCCCGTCACTTCCGTTTGCACCGGTTGGCCCGGTTATACCTTGTGAACCAGTGGCGCCATTTGTTCCCGTCGCACCCGTCGGTCCGGTGGGACCAGTTACTCCGGTTATGCCATCTATACCTGAAGGTCCTGTGAGGCCTTGCGCACCCGTCGCGCCATTAGTTCCCGCCGCACCCGTTGGTCCGGTTATGCCTTGTGCACCTGTGACGCCATTTGTACCATTTATCCCTGTTGCGCCTTGTGCTCCTGTAGCTCCATTTGTTCCATTGATTCCATTGACCCCAGCAGAACCTGTTGAACCTGTTGGTCCATCATTACCTGTAACTCCTTGCGGTCCGATCGGGCCTTGTGAGCCAGTTACACCACTAGTCCCATTTGTTCCGGTGGGGCCTGTTAGACCGTTTATCCCATCTATACCTGAAGGTCCTGTGAGACCTTGCTCACCCGTCACACCATTAATTCCTGTTGCCCCCGTTGGTCCGGTTATACCCTGTGAACCTGCAGCACCATTTGTTCCATTTATACCAGCTGCCCCTGTTGGACCGGTAGCACCATCATTGCCAGTCGCACCTTGCAAACCAGTCACACCACTAGCTCCATTTGCGCCCGTTGGACCAGTCACGCCTTGAGCACCCGTAGCACCATTTGTTCCACTGACACCCGCGGCTCCTGTTGGACCTTGCACGCCGGTTGATCCATTGATTCCGTTTGTTCCATTTAATCCTGCTGCGCCTGTTGGACCTATAGCACCATCATTACCAGTCGCACCTTGCAAACCAATTGGGCCTTGTAAACCAGTCGCGCCATTAGTTCCCGCCGCACCTGTTGGTCCGGTTATACCTTGTGCGCCTATAGCACCATTTGTTCCGTTGACACCTGTTGCACCTGTTGGACCTGTATCTCCATCATTACCCGATACACCTTGTAAGCCCGTCGCGCCATTAGTTCCCGCCGCACCCGTTGGTCCGGTTATGCCTTGTGCTCCTGTGACGCCATTTGTTCCATTGACACCAGCTGCTCCTGTTGGACCTGTAGCACCATCATTACCAGTCGTACCTTGCAAGCCTGTAGCACCGTTAGTCCCATTTGCACCTGTTGGGCCTGTATCTCCATCATTTCCATTTGATCCTGTTAAACCTGTTGGACCGGTTATGCCTTGCGCACCTGCAGCACCATTTGTTCCATTGACACCAGCTGCTCCTGTTGGACCTGGAGCACCATCATTACCAGTCGCACCTTGCATTCCCGCCGGACCCATTGGTCCGGTTATGCCTTGTGCACCTGTGACGCCATTTGTTCCATTGATACCAGTTGCCCCGGTTGGACCTATGGCTCCTTGCAAGCCTGTTGGGCCAATGACTCCATCATTTCCTGTCGAACCTTGTGCACCAGTCACACCGTTAATTCCATTTGCACCTGCCGGGCCGGTTATGCCTTGTGCACCATCATTACCAGTCGCACCTTGCAAACCAATTGGGCCTTGTAAACCAGTCGCGCCATTAGTTCCCGCCGCACCTGTTGGTCCGGTTATACCTTGTGCGCCTGTAGCACCATTTGTTCCGTTGACACCTGTTGCACCTGTTGGGCCTGTATCTCCATCATTACCCAATACACCTTGTAAGCCCGTCGCGCCATTAGTTCCCGCCGCACCCGTTGGTCCGGTTATGCCTTGTGCACCTGTGACGCCATTTGTTCCACTGACACCTGCGGCTCCTGTTGAACCTGTAGCACCATCATTTCCATTTGATCCTGTTAAACCTGTTGGACCGGTCGCGCCTTGCGCACCTGCAGCACCATTTGTTCCATTGACACCAGCTGCTCCTATTGGACCTGTAGCACCATCATTACCAGTCGCACCTTGCATTCCCGCCGCACCTGTTGGCCCGGTTATACCTTGTGCGCCTGTGGCACCATTTGTTCCATTGACGCCTATTGCACCAGTTGGCCCTGTTGCGCCATCACTACCGGTCGCGCCTTGTAGGCCGGTTGGACCTTGCACGCCAGTGGCACCGTTAATACCATTCGCACCAGTAGCACCATCTGATCCTGTTGCACCAGTCGGACCGGTTACTCCATCATTGCCAGTTACTCCTGACAAGCCGGTTGGACCTTGTGCACCTGTAGTTCCATTTGTTCCGTTCATTCCATTCGAGCCAGGTATACCTGCCGGACCTGTAGCTCCATCAACCCCGGTTGTTCCGTTTGCACCTGCGACGCCTGTGGCTCCTGTGGCACCAGTTACTCCATTGATACCATCAACTCCAGAGGGTCCAGTGGGACCTGTTGCGCCAGTCGCACCATCAACGCCGTTCGTTCCATTCGAGCCAGCTATACCTGCAGGACCTATAGCACCCGTTGCTCCATTAATACCAGAGGGGCCAGTGGCACCCGTAACTCCATCAATGCCGTTAGTTCCATTTGTGCCTGCAATACCGGTTGCTCCAGTTGGACCTGTTGCGCCGATCACTCCATCGCTTCCATTTGTGCCAGCGATTCCTGTAGCTCCATTTGCGCCTGTTATTCCATCGACACCATCAACGCCCGATGGGCCTGTTGGGCCAGTCACACCATCAACGCCATTTGTTCCATTTGTGCCGGCAATACCCGTTGCTCCAGTTGCACCTGCTACTCCATTCATACCATCGATGCCAGATGGTCCAGTGGGGCCTATCATTCCATCAATACCATTAGCTCCATTTGCACCAGCCACGCCTGTAGATCCTGTTGCGCCAGTTACCCCGTTGATACCATCAACACCGGAAGGACCAGTGGGGCCTATCATTCCATCAATACCATTAACTCCATTTGCACCAGCAATACCCGTTGCACCTGTTGCACCAGCTACTCCATTCATGCCATCGACACCAGATGGTCCAGTGGGGCCTGTCACTCCATTAATACCATCAATACCGGAAGGACCAGTCGTGCCCGTAATTCCATCAATACCGTTAGTTCCATTTGTGCCTGCAATACCGGTTGCACCAGTCACCCCATTGATGCCATCAGCTCCGGAGGGACCAGTGAGGCCTGTTGCGCCAGTTATTCCATCATTACCATTCATGCCTTGCGAACCGGTTGGACCATCATTTCCCGATGGACCGGTAGCACCCGTGGCACCGCCACCTATTCCTGTCGGACCGGTCGGGCCTGTAAATCCGTCAGCTCCATTTATGCCTACTGCACCAGTAGGTCCTGTTGCTCCGTCGATACCATCAACTCCGGATGGACCTTGTGGACCCGCTGCACCATTCACTCCAGCTATACCTGTCGGACCTGTAGCGCCATCATTCCCATTTGCGCCAGAGGGACCTGTTATGCCATCGCTGCCCGAAGGGCCAGTGGCGCCCGTTGCGCCGCCACCTAACCCTGTTGGACCTGTTGCTCCATCGCTTCCGGCCGAGCCTTGGGGACCCGTTGCTCCTGTTGGTCCGGTAGCTCCGTCACTTCCTGTCAAACCCGTTGCTCCTGTTGCACCTGTCAGACCCGTAACACCATCGACTCCGTTCGTTCCGTTGATGCCATCTACACCGGATGGGCCTCTCACTCCATTCGTCCCTTGTAAACCAGTTGGCCCTTGTGCACCTGTAGCGCCATCATTTCCAGCAGGACCTGTAGCTCCGGTGGCGCCACCGCCGATGCCGGTAGGACCTGTTGGGCCTGTCACTCCATCAACTCCGTTCGTTCCGTCTATGCCGTTTGTTCCATTCGTTCCTTGCAAACCTGTGGGGCCTTGTGCACCTGTTACGCCATCATTTCCGGCAGGGCCCGTAGCGCCGGTTGGACCTGTTGGTCCTGTGGTACCATCGACTCCGTTCGTTCCGTTGATGCCATCTATACCTGATGGGGCGGTAACCCCATTTGCTCCTGCTGGGCCAGTAGCACCATCCGACCCATTTGCACCTGTGTTTCCTGTTGCTCCAGTCACTCCATTAGTTCCATTTGCACCGGAAATTCCTGCTGGGCCAGTGGGGCCTTGTATGCCAGTCATACCGTTCGACCCATTTGTCCCTGCAGGACCGGTAGAGCCTTGCGCACCTGATGGCCCACGCGGACCGGTAGCGCCAGTGTTTCCATTCGATGCATTGCCGGCATAGAGTGCATATGGTACGCTCATCATTTGATTGGTGCCCATATCCGTATAGCTCGATCCGCCTGCGACATCCACTTCTACTTGCAGATATTTTGCACCGCTGCCCCAGTTGACAGATCCGAGACTCGCACCACCCGTACCTATCACGGTATTGAATAATCCAAACTGATTGGTCGTAGTAGCATGCGTCTCCTGAAATACAATGGCGCCATTGGCTGCCAGATCATGTATCGTAAAGCGTAAAGAGACATGCGTGTTAGCTACAATGGCACCTTGCGCATTGCGCACGACAGCCTGATAATTGATCCCCTGCGGCGGAACCTGGGCTGACGCTGTTGCGATCCAGAAAACACAAGCGAGGGAATAAATTATTTTTCTCATGATGCCGGGGATAAATTGGTTTTGAACCGCACTTTTAAATGTGCTCTATGTGATTACAAATGTCCCTAAAACCCTCTCTTCATTTTTTACGTTTTTTGCAATGTTGTGAAAGTTAAAACCAACTGATTAAAATACAATTTATTGATAATCAATATATTGATAATTTATTTTTTTGATTTTGTGAATAGTGCAATTGTCGTACATTTAGGAATAGCTGAGCTACTATACATAGAATAGATAACTTCGGAATATGCGCACACTTGATCTTATAAAAGCTTTTTCGGACAACGAACTGGGAGAATTAAAAGAGCTCATTTCAGAAAGTGACAAGCCCAAACAGATCCGTCTGTTTGATGAGTTGTGTAAGGCGATGCTCAGGGATAAGGAGCCCGACAATAGCATTCTATTCAAAAAAATTTTAGGTAAAACATACACTAAAGCACAGGACTACCTCCTGCGCCATGAGTTGCGGACACTCAATGAAACACTGTATCTCTATCTGGCAAAACAGACAGCACAAGCACATATTGATAAGAAAGGCGACCTCTATAGCTACTGGCTGGCACGAGGATATTACGATAGGCATATGCATGGATTTTTCCGGGCGCACGTCACCGATGCCATCAAAGAATTAATGCCTTATGAGGAAACAGCCATTCCATCTATAGGGGCAGCGATCCATTCGCTAAGGTCACTGTGGATGTTTGAAACCCTATCTCATCAACCAGAAAGCTTCGCTCAACAGCAAGAGGCAGTGCAGAAGTGGAAGCAAGAGGAAAAGAAAAGGTTCCTATATCGTATGCGCGAGATAGAAGCGCGTGAAGCATTTATAGTCGACGCCATGTATACATACAGCGTCACTGAAGATCAGATACCTATAGATGAGCGGACTCCGGGTGATCTTGTCATAGATTTTTCTGATGTCGGGGAGGGAGATATATACCTGAGATATATCGAGTTGAAAAAACACACATTGCAAACCAGGAATGAACTGCGCATAGAAGTGCTCAAAGAAACCCTGACACTTATAGATACACCTAAGGGCAAAGAAATACTGGGGTTCAAAGCGAAACAATATATCCTGAGCAAACTGGGCCTATCACTACGGGCGATGGGCCGGTTCGAAGATGCGGATATATACATGGCGCAATATATTGCCGAGTGCGAGGAACATAAATGGCCGCTGATCCCTGCAGCTGTATACAACTATATGGCAAACCAGGTGAACCTGGAAAGATACAATAGGGCAATAGAAATATATCAGCAATATAAAGATCTGCTGTATACTGATATAACAAAACATGCGAGTCTCGTGACCCTGGCATATTGCTATTTGTTTCTCGGAGATGAATCTCAGGCTATTAAAGTTTTGCCCAAAGACCCGGCACTACCTGCGGCATTTCAAATCATCAGCCGTCTGGTAAATGCTATCTCATTTCTGATGCGGGAAGAGCACGCACTGGCCGTATATGAGATCAACAATCTAAAACGAACGATCAAGTCCGGCAAGACAGGCACATCGAGTATTGCATTACAGATAGCGGACCTCTATCTGAGATATGCTAAAGCATTTACCAAAAATAAAGATGAGCGAGTCAAAATATTATCGTGCCTCAAAGCCGAGATGCAGGAAAACTATGAGGTGTGGCATGTCAAAGCAGGAATGGGTGTACAGCTGCATTGGTTGGTAAAAAAACTACAGAGCTGAAACGGTCTCGTCATTGCTTTTCTTCTTGGTCCTCCTGATCCACCAGACGAGCATCAGGAAAATAAATCCATAGCAAAGGCCGACATAAATAATGGAGTGGTCTATCTCAAAAAAGTATGGGGTAGCATATAACCAGGCCAGACAAACGCCGAATAATCTCAGGAGATTGATCAAGATGATACCAAAAAGGCCAAGCGGGATAAACCATGCTTTGTCCCTGGCAGGGCCACGAAAGAAGACAACCGTCGCAGTAAAAACGACCATAGCGGGAATAGCCAGGCAATGATCCTGCACCCATATCAGCCTGTAATCATGTCCCTTATTAAAATAAATGGAAATACCTTCGGAGTGCGTAGCATCTACAAAGGGGATCAATGTAATGCTCGTGAACCAGGCATATACCGTTCCTATTTTAAAAACAAACCGCTCCCAAAAATTACCGAGCACAGTGCCCTGCTGTTTTGCGAAGTGGTGAAATATTTTCCAAAGGACGTATGACAGGACGATCTTCGCAGGGATGCTGAATCGTTCTTCACTCCATAATTTCCGCAGATAATTCATTGCCTGTTATTTACTGTCCCCACTCCTATACGACCACAAAAATTATACGGACAAGTATAATAAATATAATTATCGCTGCGATCCCTGCCGGTTTCAAATTTCTGATCTCGTTTCTCTCTATCCTGGCCTCACCGCCAAAACCCATACGCACTTTGATAAAAAGGCCGGGGAGCCAAAGTAATCCATTGACCAGGAAAAAGAGAAAGAAAAAAGGACGATTGGGGAAAGACAAAAAAGCCCCGAGAGGTACCATCAGTATCAGTGGGTATAGAAAATAGGACCTGATCGTAGCGAATTGCTTCGTGGGACTCAAAACAGATGCACGCGTAGGTGAGAACTGCATGACCAACTGATAGAATAAAAACCCCAAAAGCAAATTGCCGATCACGGTGAAAAGAGAAAACAAGAAAGTCATCCCCATCGATACGTCAAACCAGTTTATCACTACCGGGATACCCTGATACAGATCGTCTCGCCCAAAAGAATAGGCTATCAGAGCAATAGTCATCTGAGTAGAAACATATAAGAGGCAATTCACAGACCACCAAAAGCTCAGGACAAACCATTTGTCTATTTTCTTGACACTATACAGGAACATGCGGGAAATAAAAACACCCGCACTGAGTATAAGAAGCCCCGGAGGAAAGGCATATAGCAAAAGAACCCTGTTATTGCTCCAGTACATATTATCAAAGGGTTTCGATGTCACCCGTAGAAATGAAATATGAGTCTCATACCCGAGCTTTATACTTAGGAAAGCGAGCAGTCCCTGATGAAAAAGTACGACAAGGGCGAAAGTAAAACAAGCGTAGCTGAGAGAGGTAATAAATTTGCCAGAAGTCCTTTCTGCATTAGTACCTGAAGCTTTGTTCAGTTTTATTTCTTTTTCCATGAAACTTCACTAAGTAAGAAGGAGGGTCATCCCCTCCTCCATTTAATAGCATATTATGTAGACAACTTACTTTTTTTGCTGTTGCTTAAGCTGCGTATAGACATAGCCCACGACTCCTGCCAGAAAGGCTATAGAGCCTCCATCGATAGGGGCACCTGTACCGGGAGGTGGAGTGCCACCGCCGCCTGAACCGCCACCACCGCCGCCTGGCTGTGCAAATAATGTACTACCTGCAATAAGCAGCGCAAAGATCATTGTTGATTTCAATATATTCCTTTTCATAATCACTCTTATTTATTGCTGATTAAAACTTTCTCAACTGTTACTTTGCTTCCTTCAGTTACCTTCACCAAAGCGTACCATGGCTCAGTCACTGTCATCGGTATGATCGTCTTCTCTTCGCTTGTCCTGATATCAGCTACCTGCTGACCGAGCAAATTAGAGATGTTGACCACCGCAGATGAATTCGAAGACCTTACTACGTACACCTTGCCATCATAAGCATATATCTTGACTGAAGGCTCGGTAGTAGTAGTGATACCAGTAGGACCTGTCGATGTCTTCGTCTTGAATACTACTGAATACCTGCCAGTATAGTAACGGTTAGCAGCCAGAGTCAGTGTGATAGGACCAGCTGACAGATCAGTGTAAGTGCCCAATTCAGCATCTTTCAGATAAGCTGTGAGGCCAGTCAGATTGAGCTCAGTAGCTGTGAGTGTATATGCACCGCTGTCAGTTACTGCGATATTGAGTGGAAGTTCGGTAAGTATACCTATCTCATCCATTACGTTGATCGCCATTTCTTTGCCTGGCATATCGTAGCTCATGTATACTGTGCTGCCTGCTGCCATCTTAGCCGCATCATAGCCCGGATCATATCCCGCTGTAGCAGCCGGATCTGTGTAAGCCACGATCTCATCTACCTGAGGACCATTGGTCAGCGTAAGGCGGATCTCATCAGGCTGAGCAGCGTATGTCTTGAAGAATGGAGTAGTGGTAGATGCTACACGAACCGTATTGTTCATATTGAGCGTGTTAGTAGCAGAAGCCAATATCCAGAATCCTTCTGTGGACGCGATCTGGTCAGTAGCACCGTTTGTACCGGTAGTGCCGTTCCAGGTAGCATAGTTGCCGGTGTATTCACCTGTGCTTACAAACCTGTAAATAGAACCATCTGTCTTGCCTACGTTCAGAGCCTTGATTGCATTCCATGATGTTGATGATGGATATGGATTTCCTACGAGGTTCCATCCATCTGCAGATGGGATAGAAGAAGTGGTCTTGGTGATCGCTATAGACTGTGCACCGTTGTTTGGAGCTCCTGTCGTATTGATCGTGACAGGCAGTGTGTACAGCCTGGCTGCGTATCCTTTCGCAGCGGTCAGAATGTTTGCTACGTCAGTGGTACTGATAAATCCACCATAGTAATTTGCAGTCACAGAGTTTGCGCTCTCATTATAGTACTGCAATGTCGGATATGGGTTATAAGCATACCAGCAATTGACACCATCGAGGCCATTCACCAGGAAGTTATCTGACCATTGTCCGACTCTGGCATTGACCGGTGAGCTGAGGTCCCTGTATCCGATAGCTGTGTTAGTACCTGTGTAGCGCTCTACGGTCAGGTTGCCTGTATATGTACCTGCAGTACCGCTGGTGAAGTTGTCCATGTAAGCAGTACCGGTGGCGTCAGACTTGAGGGTCACGACACTGTTGGTAGACGGATTATTGACGACGTTTCCTTGAGTCATCACAAAAGCCGTATGAACATCCTGACTTCCGTTGATAGTGAGTGTACCCGCTGTTTTATTTACATTGAGCGTATTGAATGAAGTCTTACCGCTCATGGTCTGAGCCGTAGTACCATTGATGATGACTGTACCGGCTCCGAGGATATTAGCATTGGTAGTGCTGCCTCCTGTCCATGTACCGCAGATGCTGAGTGTCTTGCCTGAGTTGATTGTGACGGATGCGCCACTTGCGACAGACAGGTTACCTACTTGTGGAGATGTAGCATTGATCACCGGATAAACAAATCCAGCGGTAAGTGCAGGAATGATCGCTATCGCACCGCAGCTGTTTGGCACGACGCCAGAAGCCCAGTTGCTAACTGTAAACCAGTCAGAAGTGTTTCCTATCCACACATTGTTTGGAGCAGGTGTCACTGTGAGTACAAAAGTACTGACAACCGGTGATGCACAAGGTGATATAGCATTAACGGTGAGAGTCACTGTCACGGTACCGATCTGACCTACAGCCGGATCGTATGTCGGAGACAGGGTAGCAGGATTGAGCAATACACCTGCACCTGTGGCAGACCACGAGTAAGATGCATAATTGGTAGCTGATCCTGTCAATGTATAAGTAGCTGCATTGGTGATGCTAGCAGTCGGCGTTGTATTGGCCTGTGCTGTAGCAGGGTTATTGACAGACACTGTGGTCGTGTCATATGCGAAGCAACCTGTAGAAGGATTGGTAACCTGTGTGGTGTACAGTGTGGTAGCAGATGGTGATGCGTATACAGAATCAGCAAACGCTCCTCCTACATATGCTGCGCTCAAACCAGAATTGGTCCACAATCCTGTAGGAGGCGACCATGTGTAGTGAGGTGTTGAGTTGAGGCCTGTGACAAATATATTATCCAATGACCATGAGTAACCATAGCCGGAACCATAAAAGAATCTGACCTGCACATTCGTATTGCCTACGTAGGTAGAAATATCCACTGAATCCTGGATAGGTGGGTGTGCAGTGATAGTAGTACCCGCAGTGGCCGCTGTATATGATTTAACAGTGGTCCATGTAGCACCACCATCTGCTGATACCTGCACCCATGCCGTGTCTTGTGAGAAAAACATATAACTGGTCTTGTAGTACAGTTTCAAAGTAGTATATCCGGTCGTAGGGAAGGTGATCGAATTAAGCAGGGTAGTAGTATGAACATTGATACCGCCCGTATCTGCATTGGCTATAATGAATCCCGAGAAAGGGGTCGTAACACCATAATTGACATACTGTGGTCCTGAATAGCCATAGTAATTGTATGGGCTTGTGATCAGCTTCCAGCCTGTAGTGGTCGGAGTATAAGAAGCATCTGTCACTGTCCAGCCGGCCAATCCGGAGTTGAAGTTCTGCGTAGTCAGGGTATCGAGCTGGCTGGTAGTAGAGCCTGAGGCTCTGAGCTTGATAGACTGGCCTGCGCAGAGCGTAGCTGCACCCGGCACTACCGTAGGATTGGTCGGAGTAGATTTGACATCTACGTGTACGGTGACAGAATTGGTGCAACCACCACCTGTCGCGGTGAGAAGATAATCCGTGCTATTGGTCGGCTTTAATTTGGTATTAACCGCATTGGAAGGAGTGACCGTACCTGTAGGCGTCCAGGCCAGAGTGGTATAAGATGGGTCAGCAGAACCGGTCACTATCACTGAGTCGCCGCTGCAAATAGATGCAGAGGTAGGAGAAACAGTAAGTGACGGAGGTGTATTGTAAGTGACAGTGATCGGAGTGCGTGATCCCGAGCAGCCGGAGCTAACTTTCAAATTATAGAAGAAATAATAAGCTCCTGAAGTACCGGATATATATCCGGATGTGACAGACCCAACAGTACCTAACGCATATGGATAAGATGCTGTGAGATCACGCCAGAAGTTGACACTACCTGTGAGGGATGAAAGTATCAACCTGTACCCTGTACCGACAGGAATACTAAATCCGAGCGGTACCGTGATAGGAGTAGAAGTAGCACCTGTAAAGGTATAGTTGGCTGAGAGGCCGGCGATAGGTGTACCGGATGAATTCTGCACCTGGATAGTCACTGTACTTGCCCCTTGAGGATACATGTCTACAGAAGCCAGAGTAAATGCGCTTGTAGCATTAAACACCAGGCCTTCGCCGGCGATATTGAAACCACCGTCAGCACCTGTCGTTGTTATTTTGCCACCTGCTACCGTACCTCCACCTGCAGACTGCGCACCTACATAGAAGGTAGTTGTCGCATTGATAGTAGGTGTGGTGAATGTCGGGCCCTTACCTATAGATGTGGTTGTTATATTGTCCAGATACCAGTATGCTGTATCCGTCGGCGTACCTACGGTAGCTGTCAGATTCACAGTGCCCGGGCCGCATATAGAGGTAGGACCGCCTGTACCTGTGATAGTAGGGTTATTGACATTGACTGTGAGCGCTGCCGTAGCTGTAGTGCTGCCGCCATCTGTCACCGTCACTGTATAGGTAGTCGTAGATCCAGGAATAGCAGTGACTGATGTACCAGTAGCTGGAGTGGTACCAGCAGACCATGAATATGAATAAGGCAGGCAACCTCCGGTGACAGTCGGTGTCAGAGTGACCGTGGTACCGGTACAGACAGTACCTGTAGGAGAGACAGCCAGAGAAACAGAAGGAGCTCCGGAGCTGACCGTCAGTACAACAGAACCTGTCGTATTGCATCCGCCTGCTTCACTGACAGTGACAGTATAGGTACGGGTAGCAGTTACACTGTTTGCGTTAGGATTAGATATACTGGTCGATGAGAGGAAGCTAGGGCTGGTATTAGCAGACCATGCATAGGTAAGCGGCGAAACCGCCGGCGGCGTAAATGTATACGTAGTTCCCGAAGGGATAAATGATGGATTTGATATTGATGTATTCTCTGTAGTGCTAGAGGTAGTGGCACTCGCAGCAGGCGTCACACTGAGGAAATCACCAACCGCGCCTGAGAGGCCTATAGATGCTGTAGTTAACGAATATGCTGACGATGTCGAGCCATATACGAACTGGATCACATTGCTTGTCTCAAATAGTTTGATTTGGAAATCAGCTGTAGGTTGGGTATTATCTCCGCCATTGCCCATGTGATCATTGGTCCACTGAATAGTAAAGACCTGGTTTGGCGTGGTGCCTGATACTCCATATATGATGCTGCCATTCGTAGCATCCAGATAGTTATCATCCCAGAGTGGGCCGATCATATCCGCTTTTGTAGCCAGGGAGTTAGTCCACCAGGTGCCCGGAGCTGTGACACCGAGTGTGATAGCGCCATTTGTAGTGAGGCTAAATGTAGTGTATACAGTACCATGATACGCAAAGGTGAACGGGAGAGCTATGCCCGACTGAGTGCCATCATCTCCTGTAGCTGTACTGGTCGTACCTCCGATAGCAGCATATGTGCCTGTGCTCTTCGCAAAACTATATGAAGCAACCAGTGATGGTATGCTTGCTGCCACATTCAGCGCCGAACTATTGCCGGAACATATAAGGCTCGGATTAGCTGTGATACTTGATAGCGTGATTATATTACCCCTGGTGACCACGACAGATGCTGTAGAGGTACATGTATTGGCCGCAGTGACTGTCACAGTATAGGTAGTAGTAGTAGTAGGTGTAGCAGTCGGATTAAATATAGAGGTAGATGATAAGCCCGAACCTGACCATGCATAGCTGGTCGCGCCTGCAGGGTTCGCAGTGAGCTGTACTGCGGTACCGCAGTACGTAGCCGACGAAGGCGAGATAGATGCCACTGTATTAGTAAGCGTATTGACAGAAATTGACGTGGAAGCAGTTTGGCTATTGTTGTCTGTGACTGTCACCGTATAGGTGGTCGTAGTCGAAGGCGTAACGGTGACTGAAGGAGCAGTAGCTGCCGTCGTACCTGCAGACCAAGCATAAGTAAATGGTCCACAGCCGCCGGTCACAGTAGGTGTCAAGGTAACTATACTACCCGGACAAACAGATGTAATCGCTGTATTAGGAGATTGGGCCAAAGTAACACTAGGTGAACCTGAAGATATCGATACAGCAGCACTGTTTGATGCGAAAGTACAAACTCCTACATTGACGGAGCATGTATACGATGTGGGTACTGTTGGGTTAGCTGTGCCGGATGCAGCATTTGACGGGCTGACACCTGCGCTCCATGCGTATGAAGAAGGAGTTATTGGTTTGATACCTACGATATCCATCCTTGGCCTGGATGATGTAGTAGCTGTAATAGCGGCATTACCGCACATAGCTGCCACAGTGTAATTGTCGTTTCTATAATATGCCTCACAAACAAATCCAGGATTGTCATAGGTAACTTCACATGCAGTACCTCCGGTATTGTTATTGCTCCAACATATCTGGACTATGATATTGGAAGTACCATCCCAGTTAAATGCTGTAGAGAATGGAAAAGCATTCACCCCTACAGTAGGAGTAGGTGTACCTGTGTATACCTGAGTAAAAGCAGCAGCAGAAAAACCTGCGCTCATATCTGTCGCACCGCTCTGAGCTATATTGATAGCAAATCCTGCGTATGAAGTACCTGCAGAAGTCACATATAATGACAATGAGCTTAGATTGCCAGCGACAAGACCCAAAGCAGACAGTTCAGAAGCCCTGAGCATATATTGGCCTTTGAAACCACCATAATAGTGGGTAAATGGGCTAACATATGTACTGCCCAGACCACCGCTACCTGAGGTAGTGGAAGCTCCGGCCCCTTGAGTGACCGTACCGGGGCCCAACGCAACAACGCTAAGTGTGGTCGGAGATCCGCTACAAACAGCTGTCGGAGTGGCTGTAGCTACAGCAGTGATCAGTCCGCTGCCATAGGTGATAGAACGTGATGCCGTGGCAGTACATGTATTGACATCTGTAGATGTCACTGTATAAGTCGTGGTAACTGCAGGAGAGAAACTGGCAGCAGCTGCGGAACCTCCTCCATTGGACCATACATATGTCGAAGATCCCGATGCGGTCAGAGTCACAGCAGTACCGCAATATGTGGCACTACCCGGAGAGATACTAGGTACCGCCGGAGTGAACACTGTAATAGAAGTAGGATTACTGGTCGCAGTGGTCGCATTACCATTATTCACAGTGACAAAGCCTGTAGTACCCGCACCTGCCACAGCTACTATCTGAGTAGGGCTGATAGTGGTGATAGAGGCTACAGCCGTGCCGCCGATCTTCACATTTGCTGCGGTAGCGGTACTGAGATTAGTACCATTGATCGTAATAGATGCTCCCGGGCAGAGACTGGCAGGAGTCACAGAGGTGATAGTAGGCACAGATATTTGAGGTATACCGTCAAATTCACTGGCTCCTATGTCATAAGTGACACCTCCATTAGTAGGAGATGGGAATGGACGGGTGATGCCCCAGTAGTCGTCTGTCACCGCTGGTGTAGTAGTAGCCGCTGCATGTGATTCTGCAAAATTAGTCTGGCCTGCAGCGATCCTGAGGAAGTTAGCATTGCTACCTGTAGTACTTTGGAAAGTTGTATTCTCTGACCCGGAAACTGTCTCGCGCGGAGTTAGACCAGCCTGCAGGGTGGCCAGAGTTAAGTAGCTAGTTGTACCATCATAATATAGTGGAGTAGCAGCAGCACCCGCTGTGTAGAAAATGTTATTGTTTGATGTTGTAGCGTAGTTGTTCAGATTGGTCGTAGCACTCCTCCTGAGAGCAGTCACAAAACCTGCACCTGACGGGGTACAGTTGTTGATAATGATATTATTCCTGAGATCAAGCTTAGAACTGGTAGCAGTGGTTGAAAATGTATGATAAATACCGTTCGATCCAAATAAAGCACCGCCGCCGCCACTGAGCAGGATGGAGTTAAAATAGACATTTAGAGAAGTAGTACCTGTAGTAGCTCCGAAGTATATACCATTGATGAGGTTGTCGATGTTGCCTGACGCAGCTGTCAACGAACCTATTGTATTATTATAAATGTTGAGCGTAGTCGGGTTAGTAGTGACACTTATACCGTTCACACTGAATGCTGTAGCCACTGCCCCTGTAGCTGAAATGCTGTAGATTTTGTTTTTGAAGATACTAACCGTCGTACCTCCAGTAACAAGGACACCGTTTGCGATGCCTGTAGTACTTGTGATACCAAAGATTGTGTTACCGCTGACATTAACGGTACCACCTGCTACAGTTATACCTGAGGTATTACTAGTTGTCGCCGCAGTAAGGGCATTAATGGTATTGCCACTTATAGTTAAAGTAGTAACACCTGTCGATCCAGCCGCTATACCTACCACTGCAGCACCGCTCAAATTATTGATAGTATTATTAGAATAGCTTTCAGTTGTACCTGCATTAGTGGTATTAATAGAAATACCAGTGATAGCTCCAGTGCCGGAAATATTTGTTATAGTATTATTTGAAATGCTGCTGCCTGTAGTGCAATAACCAGTCTGGATACCAATGACAGCACTAGATCCGCAGGTCCAGTTATTAAAAGTATTATTTGAGATGTTTCTAACAGCACCTCCGCCTGTGGCGCCCTCAATATCAAACCAGATGTTCGCCGCAGTAGCACCAGTGAGGGTAACATTCGAGAAGTTATTATTTTGTTCTGTCTTGGTAGAGTTTAGCACAGAAGAGGGACCTCCAGTAGTAAGGTAGCAAGCCACTGTACCTCCTGCTCCGCCCTTGTTAAATGCGGTCACGATGGAGTTACCAGTTACAGTACAAAAAGCACTGGTGGAAGGTAAGGCAACATCATTCTTCATAAATGTAACACTACCCGTAGTATTAACATTAAGATTTGTAAACGTGTTATTGGTAATAGTCTGGGATAAAGTAGCAGCGGTATTATTTATATAAAGGTGAGCTGTAGAAGCGGCAAGTGAATGTGTAATACCCCTGAAATCATTGCTGCTAATAGATAGTGCTGAAGTTCCTGTACCCGCAGTATTGGATATACCATTAATTGTACCAGCCATCGCAGCGGTGGTGGTAACCAAACCGCCTGTAGAATTCCCCAGTTGGTTATTGCTTATCGTAATTGATGTCGTAACAGCACCCTGATTAGTTATTCCAAAGAATGTGGTAGCTCCGGTCTGGCCGAGAGTCATATTCCTGACCACGTTGCCGGTCATGGTCAGTGTACCACAAGCACCGGTATTTCCCATACCGGCACAGAGATGTGCACCTGTAGTGCCATATTCAGATACGTTTGCTACAGTATTATTTGTGATCGATGTAGTAGAACCCGAAGCTGAACTAAAAATACCCTGGAAAGTACATACCCCGGTAGTAGTAGTACCACTGGTACCTACAGTGATAGAGTTAGCAGTAGTAGCACTACCGATCGTATTGGAAGATATGGTGTAATTGCCTGCGCCGGTCACAAAAATACCGTTGACTGTAAAGCCTATTGTAGCTGCACCGGTAGTGGTGATACTTCCTACGCTATTATTCTGAATACTTACTGTACCTGTAGATGTAGATACTATTCCATCGATCACTGCTAGAGAGGTAGTACCAGTAATGCTGATGGCACCAGTACCAGTAGTTCCCCCGATCGTATTTCCTGTAGTTGTACCTATATTAACATTGCCTGCTGTGACATATATCCCAGAAAATATACCTGGTGCTGTGGTCGCACCGCTGGTAGTGCTTAAGACAATACCTGATATAGTATTGTTTTGAACGGATGAAGCTGTAGCAGTACCCACAGTCAAATCTATACCTATATAGCGATTGGCAAAGGCCCCATTATATGTGGTCACACCGGTAGCAGATGAAGTGGCATACCCTATCACGTTATTGCTGACAGTATAGTTGACACCACTGGCTGTAACGATCTTAATAGCCTCATGTGTAGCAGCTGCTGTAGAAGTCCTGGCGACTGTCTGATAAAATTTATTGCCTGTGATGGTCCATGCTGAGCTATTGCTCGCTATAAAGAGACCGATAGATGGGCCCGCAGCATTGAAGTAGTCAGCTACATTATTATTAGTGATCGAGTTTGAGCTGTTAGCTATTGCTGTAGACAGACCGGCCGAGTAGATCGCATTGGTCGGCAGGTTAGCGCCTGCTGCTGTGATCGTATTATTATTGATCGTATTGCTGTTATTCCCTGTAGTCACCCCTGCACCAAAGTAGATAGTGCCCATCGCAAGCGCTGTTGTGTTCGCTGCTGAGCCCAGTATAGTACAGTTTTGAATAGTATTGTTACTGGCATCGTTTGTAAAGCTGATGGTAGCTGAACCGGCAGTAGTACCTATAGCCGGATTGGAGATGGTTAATCCGTTAGTACCATTTATGGTCACATTGTTAGCTCCATTGAAGCTCACTAAAGAACTTCCGCTCGCTATACCGCTACCTAATATGGTAAAGGCACCGGTAGAGGTGATATTTACCGATGTATATGATGCAGCACCAGACCCTGAGGCATTCAACACTGCAGGTGCTGCTTCAGTAGTACTGCTCGCGATACTAATTGTGACAGCCCCGGTCACTGTACCTGCATTGATCGCATCGAAAGCAGATTTCAGTGTAGGATATGGAGCTCCGCCGGTTACTGTGATCTGCGCATTGACCACGGAGGCCATGAATATGCAACTTAATATAAGACCAATCGTAAATAGCCTGGGGCTAAATGTACCAAGGTGGCTTTTCCTTGCCGCAGTTTTGCAGAGGGTAGAAATACTCATAAAAGGGGAATTTTTATTGTATGTTAATGTATGAACGCTAGATTAAAAGTATGTTAATTTATTTAAGTTGAAACATTTAATTTTCTCTAATTTATTTTCTTTGCAATCGATTGCTTTTCAGCTTATTGCAACGAACTGATTTTATTTATCAATGAACGGTGATTTTCTTTTATTTAATTTATCACTATATATAGTCAGTATACTCTCATCAAATCGCAGTAGCTATATGACCTAAACTTCTCTATTTGCTACAGCTATTCACAACCGTGTGAGTAACCTTCCTTTTCGTTTCAATTTAATTCTATAACGAAAACGGCCTGTAAAGATACGTTTCCGGTTTACAATGCAAAATTTATTTTTCCGAAATAAAGAGATATGCTATTCAGGCTATTATCTCTAATATAGACAGGTATCGATCCATAGTCAAGGTTTTTTTCGCTATGAGCGGAATATGTCTACATGATATAATGCTGCAATCATCACTGGGAATGAGCCTCTTGCCATCCGGTTCACCGACGTTTCGCTGAGGGCGAAAAAACTTGAGGCAGAATTTTCAGAATTGGAGAAAATCTTTGAGAAGGTAATAGATACCAAGCTGATGGTGATATCGGCTGGTAAGTAACCGGCCCCTCCAAATCTCCCCAAAGGGGAGACTTTAAC
>JAOQAO010000247.1 GCA_025963485.1 Bacteroidota bacterium
CGCCAATACTATGAGTTTAGCATCGTCACCGATAGCTAAAACTATTTATGCCGATAGGCACAATATCTAATTTATTTAATGCGTTTATTAGCGTATCACCTTTGATCTATTTCTTACTTTCGCACACCTTTTATGGAGCAGGGCAATTATCTGAAATACTCGGTCGCAGCGACCTTTGGGCTTATCGCATGCCTGGGTTTGCTGTATGCTATACCCGTATTTGATATTGGCTCTTTTCACTATCGCCGTGTCAATATCCTGAGTGATATTTTGTACAAAGAGCCTGTAAAACCGGTCGCTCATGTGGACCCCAAAGACAGCACCATCGTCGTCAAGCCTGTGTATGTAGCGGAAGCCTGTAAAAAGGGTATCACCTGCATAGAGGACTATAGCCCGGATAGCACAGGGATGAACACTTATCTCGCTGCTCTGGATTCGTCAGACCAGAAGATCGTGCGGATAGCTTATTTCGCAGATTCCTACGTAGAAGGTGATATTATGCTGGAGCCTTTCCGGGATAGTATGCAGGCGATCTACGGTGGCAGCGGCGTGGGTTTTGTACCGATCACATCAGAGGTCGCGGGCTTTCGCCAAAGTATCATTCACAGCTTCAAAGGATGGGCCACCTACTCGATGGTAGGCGACAGGAGCAATAATCATCCACTCGGCCCCGCAGGCCTTTCATTTGTTCCCAAAGACAATAATGAAGTGATCTATAAAGCGGCCAGATTCAGGCACCTCAATAGTTTTCCGACCACAGAGCTTTTCTATAAAAAATGTACTGCCTGTGCAGTCATACACAATGAACATGATACTATAGGACTGGCAGGAGACAAAGCCATCAATGCAATAAAACTGAACAGGAACAGCCAGTATGAAAAGCTCAATTTCATATGCGATTCGATGGACCTGTATGGAATGAGTTTTGAAGATACAAAGGGGATCTCGGTAGATAATTTCTCTGTACGCGGCAACTCAGGTACCGGACTCAACTATGTGAGTGAAGATATGTATCGCAGTTTCGGAGCGGTACATCCATACCAGCTTATCGTCCTGTCATATGGCCTCAATGTCGCGAGTGAGAAACAAACAAATTACAGCGCATATGCGGTGAGCATGTCACGTGTGATTCAGCGCTTCAAAAATGCTTTCCCAAATAGCAGCATCCTGCTCGTCGGGTGCAGTGACCGCGGCGCGAATATGGACGGAGATTTCATGACACTACCTACGCTGCATAATCTCATAGACGCACAACGCAAGGTGGCTGCGGACAACGGTATCTGCTTTTGGGATCTGCAAACCGCAATGGGGGGAGATTCGACGATGATCCGCTGGGTAGATATGAAACTAGCCAACGACGATTATACGCACCTTACGTTCAAGGGCGGCAGAAAAGTAGCTGACATCCTGATCGGAACGCTGCGTTATGAAAAAGAAAAATACGACCGCAGGAAGAAACTGACCATTACTAAAAAACTTACTTCATCCCTGTAAACAGAGAACAGTCATATTGATACATCCCACAACATATAGCCTTCGAAATATCCTGCGCACCGCTTGCCTTTTCCTTTGCATACATCTGCTCCAGTCATGCACCGGAGCGGGAGACGGCGGCAAAGAAGTACACTATACCATCACCAAATATCCTTTCATACATTCCGAAAGAAATGAGATCATTCATGCGGAAGTAATGGATTCTTTCTTTGAGCAGTTGTATCTGTTACGCTCAGCGCAACCTCTCAAGGTCAATGTGCTACAGATCGGCGACTCGCATATACAGGCCGATTTCCTGTCAGCCGCTGTGAGGACAGACTTTCAAACAAACTTTGGCAACGCGGGCAGGGGCCTTGTAGTACCCCTCCATGTAGCTGGCACCAATGAATCCTTTAACTACCGTATCACAAGTAACGTCATATGCACATCGAAGCGTTGTGTATTTGTCAATGACCCCATGCCTATCGGAATCGGCGGCGTGACGATCAGGTCATTTTCAGATAACACTTCGCTACGTATCAAGACCTTTAACCAGCCACCGATAGATTATTCATTCAACAAGCTCACGTTGTTTTATCAAAAAGATAGTTCAGCATTTGACTTTGATATACTCGATACAGCAGGCAGGATCATCGGCAGTCTGCATCATGCACTGGAAGATAATAACACCTTCAGCTCGCGCGCTGAATTACCATATAATACCAATGATGTAAATCTGCGCGTCAAGAAACTATCTGACACACAAAACGAGACTACTGTCTACGGACTCAATCTGGAGAATGACAGTAGTGGAATTTTGTACCACTCTGTGGGCGTGAACGGCGCCGAGGCTTTCCAATATCTGCGGGCGCAGTTTTTTGCGGAGCAAACACAGGCGCTGAATCCGTCACTGATAATCATTTCACTTGGTACAAATGAAGCGCAGCGATTGCCCTTTGATAAGGCTGGAACCATATCGAAGCTTGATTCGCTCATAAAGGCGTTACGCTTTTATAATCCTCATGCTGCTATACTGCTCACTACGCCATCGGATTCCTATTTCAGGAAGAAATATTTCAACACTTCTTTGGCTGCATTGCACACAGCTATGGTGGATTACGCCAAAGAAAACCATCTGGCTATATGGGACCTGTACTCTATTGGGGGTGGGTATAAATCCTGCTATCAATGGAAGAGGTATGGGCTAATGCGCGCCGACGGGATCCACTTTAGTAAACAGGGATATGAATTTCAGGGCAACCTGATGTATGAGGCGATCGTAGCCGCCTATAATAAATATGTGGCATCTAAAACAAATCAAAAGTGATATAAGGAGATATGCCGACCATAGACATACATAAACTGCTTCACCAGTTCACGTACATACCGAAGCAACCGCTGATCTTTAGTTCGGCCCTGTTCCTGTTTATGTTTGCGGGGTTTATCAGCATATTTTATCTGCTGCATCGCAAGCACAACGTCAAGCTTCTGTATGTCGTCTTGTTCTCCTATTATTTCTATTACAAATCCAGCGGGATATATTTCCTGCTGTTGATCCTGTCGACTGTCGTGGATTACAATCTCGCAAACGTCATGTACAATGCTCCAAAAGGCTGGCAGCGTAAAGGATTGCTTATATTCAGTCTGGTCTTGAATCTTGGCCTGCTTGGATATTTCAAGTACACCAACTTCCTCTATGACATCTTTTGCACAGCATGCGGCACAAACTATAGTCCGTTTAGTATTTTCCTGCCGGTCGGCGTTTCCTTCTTCACCTTCCAATCGCTTAGCTACACAATCGATATATACAGGGGAGAATTGAAACCTGTGAAGCGCATACTTGATTACGCTTTCTTTGTGTCGTTCTTCCCGCAACTTGTAGCTGGTCCAATTGTCCGTGCGCGGGATTTCATCCCCCAGATCAGCCTGCCGACGATAGTCACGCGCGCTATGTTCAGCGAAGGCATGTTCCTCATCATATCGGGACTTTTCAAAAAGGCAGTGATCTCTGATTATATCAGCGCCAATTTTGTAGACAGGATATTTGCAGCTCCTACACTATACACTGGCTTGGAAAACCTGTTTGGGGTATATGGATACGCACTACAGATATATTGCGACTTTAGCGGTTACAGTGATATGGCTATTGGTATCGCATTGCTGTTCGGCTATCGGCTGTGTCTGAATTTTGATTCTCCATATCAGTCGTCGAGCATTACGGAGTTTTGGCGGCGGTGGCATATATCCCTGTCTACGTGGTTGCGGGACTATCTATATATATCCCTGGGAGGTAATCGCAAAGGGCGTTTGCGTACTTACTTAAATCAGTTTATCACCATGCTCCTCGGTGGTTTATGGCACGGGGCGGCTTTCCGCTTTATTATCTGGGGAGCGCTGCATGGAGTGGCTTTAGGTATTGATAAAGCAATTAAAGAATACCTGCACATCCCCAAAAATCGGTTGACAAAAATACTCGGGGTGATAATTACATTTCACTTCGTGTGCTTCTGCTGGATATTCTTCAGGGCGGATAACATGCAGATAGCAGGGAGCGTCATCTCACAGATAGGCTTACATTTCACGCCAGAGATATTCCTAAAGTTTATCGCGGGCTATCAAAATGTATTGTTGGTGATGCTTATGGGATACACACTGCATTTCATACCTAAGAGCATCGAACTACAAGCTCAAAATTGGGTATACCGGATGCCGCTTATAGCCAAGGTAGCAGTCATGGCAGCAGTCATAGTCATAGTCGTGCAGATCAAGAGTTCGGCCATACAGCCCTTTATTTATTTCCAATTTTAGGTTTTTCAAAGGGCCATTCTTTATTGTAATTAGATTTTGCCACAAACACCATACAGCCTGCGGCTATTACGCCAAGTGCTCCAAGAATAAAATTCCCGCCTGAATAGCTGAAGATAAAAGCCCAAACTAAAATAGCCACAATGGCAGGAATGGGATACAGGAACATGCGATACGGAAAGCCCTCACTCTTCATCTTGCGATGATACAATAGCAGACCCATCCCCTGTCCTACGAACTGGATAATGATCCGCATGGTCACGATGGCACTGATCACGTCTTTCAATTTGAATATCAAGCTAAATACGAATGCAATGCCTCCCAGGGCAAGCAGCGAGATATAGGGAAAGTTCTTAGTAGGATGAAGCTTGCCAAATATGCTGAAGAAGTTGCCGTCTACAGCAGCGGCATATGGGACGCGCGAATAGCCGAGCATGACAGCAAATAGGGACGAGACGGCGATAAATAAAACCAAACCCGTCGCGACCTGTGCCGCCAGATGTCCATATATCTGCTCAAAGAAAAGACTGACGATAAATGGAGAGTCCTT
>JAOQAO010000254.1 GCA_025963485.1 Bacteroidota bacterium
AACAAGACGATCAGAAAACCCGGAAACCGGAAAACACCTGGACCTGCATGATCGGCAGGCAGGTTCATAATTCTCCGATGTGATATTCTGTCCTTCATCTCCCGTCTAAAGTCTGAAATCTATCGCACATCGTGGTTAAAGTAATTCACATCGGATTGTTTAGAATACTTCAGCAAATCGCCTATATTTATCAGCATAAAATATTAGCATTGTATTAACTGAATTTAAAGTCAAAACATCCAATATGAGAAAAATAACTTTACTATCTAGTGCTTTAATTTTTATAGCCAGTCAGGGTTTCAGCCAATACTTCACCGTGAAGATTGGCGGCGGCTATGGATGGCCGGGCATACAGAACAGCGGCTCTGTGATGACCTTCCAACCGGGTACACAGACACCTGATCCTGCTACCAGTACCATCCTGCCACTGATCGCACAGCGTACGGACAGCTCCAGTTCCAAGTTTAAATCCAATGTCTACGATGGCTACGGCCATGGCGGGCACCTCGATTTCAGCTTTGGGTATATGATCAATCCATATTTCGGAGTGCAACTGGATGGAGCCTACCTGTGGGGCCGGAATGTCACCTCCGTACAGTTATATAATGACCCACTGCTGGGCAATAATGCAAAACTCACTACCTCTACGCACTCCAACGGCCTGAGCGTGAATCCTACGTTCTATTTCAGGGCTGCCAAGCCTACCGCCAAGGTAGCACCATATGCCCGTATAGGCCTGGCACTGCCTATCTCCGGCGCTATCTATCACTCGCTGCATATAGATGCACCTGGGTTTGCAGGTGGCTCTACAGCTGATATAAACGTCAAAACTGAAGCGGCTATTTCCTTAGGATTTCAGGGATCTGTAGGTGTATCATATACTCCGGTACCGCTGATCACTATCTGGGGCGAAGTAAGCGGACAATACCTGATGGTCAGAGCTAAAGAATCTACACTGACCAAATATGATCTCAATGGCCAGGACTTTACGAAAAACTTCACTACTTACAGCCTTGTGACAAATTTCGTGGATAAGATCGATAATAACAGTAATACAACAGAGCTCGGTACCAAGACCAGGGACCAGACATCTACCACCCTGAGCAAGACGGATGAAAGCAAGCCGCGTGACGTACTCCGCCAGGTAGCCAATCTCAGCGCATTTGGTTTTAGTGTAGGTATCACTTTCAATATGAGCAAGAAGATATTCCTGGATCCATTTGGCAAGAAGGCAAAAGCCGCTGCGAAATAAGATCAACCCAGATATTCTAAAGGAGCCGGATACAGTCCGGCTTTTTTATGTGCACTAGTAGCGCTTTTTAAACCCATTTATAAATTTACACTAACGCTTGTTAGTCAGCTGCAATTTTGCGTGTTCTGTAGTGACAGGTCGCGACCTGTCACTACAATTCAAGGGAGAGGTCACAAAAATACTTTATTCATCAGCTTGTCATAGTTGATGATCTTCTCCATGTAGGGGAGTTTGACGGAGTCTTTGATGTAGCTGAGGTGACGCGTATTATGGAGATCTGTAGCGACAAAATCGATCATATTATTGTCTATCAGTTTTTCTGCTGCGTTTCGAGCGCCCTGTCCGTAGGTGCCGGTGAGAGAAGCGATATTGAGCTGGAGAAAGACGCCCTGATCTTTGATCATTTTGTATTCATCGAGGTCATCGCTATGGTAGTACGGGTATCGCTCAGGGTGCGCGAGGACGACCTTATAGCCATTTGTAATAAGTGAGTAGAAATAGGACGTCGTGCTAAAGGATTTCATCAGGTAGGACAGTTCCACAAGCACATATTTATCCCCCATGGTCATGAGGCTGTGCTTTTCTATCTTGGGCATGATGGTCTCATCGAGATAGTACTCTGCCCATGCGTCAAACTCCACATCGATACCTTGCTCTTTTATAGCCTCACGCACCTTGTCCCTGCCGCTGAGGATGATCTCAGGGGTATTGTTGTACCCTCCGCTCATGATATGCGGTGAGGTGATGATCTTTTTGAAACCCAGCTGACGCATCCCTTTGATCAGCATGATCGAGTCCTCAAGGGTTTTGGCGCCGTCGTCTATGCCCGGTATGAGATGCGAGTGCAGGTCCAGGCCGAGGCCGGAGAGGTCTGTGAGGTTAGATACTACCTCCTTCTTTTTAAACAAACTGCTGAAAAGGCCCACGATATTATTTTATATAAAGTTATAACAATGCCTATGCCGCGATCATATTCCCCAAAAGACTTAATAACAACCAATTGTTAAAATCTAAAATACCCGCTATACAGGCACGAACTAAAATGGGGTGGAAATAAGTGAACAATCTACCCACTACGGCAATAATATTTATCTTGGCGCTTCGTTTAGGTTGTTTAATATTCAGCAGAGATCATGAAAAGGTTATTGATATTCTTTAGTTTACTGGCCGGCTACGCATCGTATGCACAGGAGACCCTGTCACCCCTGTCGTCCAATCCCCGCCTGTACTACTCCTCACCACAGTACCTGCGCTCCATCAGGAACCAGCATAAGCAGTCTGTGATCGTACAAAATGGCACACTACTCATAGAGTCTGATACGCTGAGCCTGCCCTTTATAGATGATTTTTCGTACAATACACTTAAGCCATTCCACTATGACCAGTACATCTATGACACGATCTACCGCGCCTATGGTCCCTGTGACAGTGCGATGAATGTGAAGGTCGATACTGTAAGGCTAAGCGTGGTACAGTCATACACATATAGCTTTAATACGGTATTGAAGCAACTGGATTCCTTCCCTACACAGGGTACGGTATATCACTACTATCCACAAACGGGTACGGATTGTTTCTACCACCTGGCAGACTCGATCACTTTGTATCCGCTCTGGTATCATTATTCTTTTGATAGTGCCACCGGGGTTGCCTTCAGGCCCGTGCTGGACTCACTCGCTCCTGATACGCTCATCACTTATGCAGCTTTGCTATATAAGTCTAAAATGCCTGCCTATACCAAATGGATAGACAACTACGCTAACCATAATTATACCTGTCCATACCTGCCACCTACTATAGGTGTGGCCACACTCGATGGATTGAATGAATTTGGCCGTCCTTACAATAATACTTCTCCCACTTCCTATGGGCAGGCTGACTTCCTGACCAGTAAACCGCTCGACCTGAGCACATACGGAGATGTAGACTCGGTATACCTGAGCTTCTTCTATGAGCCGAGGGGCTTTTGCGATTACCCTAATTATCCTGATTCACTCTGCCTTGAGTTTTTCAACGGCTATACCAGCCAGTGGGATAGAGTATGGAGTACTCATGGGTTTGCTACGGCACCGCCATTCCCTGACACCTTTCATCAGGTCATCATGAGAATACCGAGTACGATCGTGCCTACGCAAAACTATTTCTACGATGGTTTCCAGTTCCGCTTTACCAACTATGCCACTCTCGCGGGTAATAATGACCACTGGCATATAGACTACGTACGACTCGACCAGCACCGTTCGGTCACAGATACCGCTATCAGTGATATCGCTTTCCAATATGAGTTTCCATCTATATTGAAAAACTTTTCGGAGATGCCGGCATGGCAGTATGATTCTACCGAACTCGCCGACTCACTGACCCTCTATGTCGCCAATCTCGATCAGGATCAGGCTATCCACAATCCTCCGGCTACCAGCTATTCTATTGTAGCTAATGAACTGTACCCGGCGACGCAGCCTGTATATTTTACCACGAGTTCTTTCAATGCCGGCCTGGAAAATACACTATTGCTATTTCCGTCCAATGACTACCTGATATCGCCGGGACCATTTGATAGCCTGGTGGTCAACTCCAAGGCTACGATCAATGTACCAAATATCCTGCTAACTAATGATACGATAAGCCATACTCAGACATTGACCAATACCTATGCATACGACGACGGTACAGCTGAACGTGCCTATGGACTGCGTAATCTGGGACTTAAAAAGTTTGCGTATGAGTTTAACCTACGTGAGCCTGATACTATCGTCGGCTATCAGGTACTTTTTACTAATATCGATGTAAATGTAAGCAATCTCGTTTTTGTCTATAACGTCTGGGACAGTATCAAGCTTACTACTATTACTTTTGTTGATAGCCCTGTCTATATATCAACTAATCAGCTCCCATTGTATGTCGATTCGACCAGCGGCTTTACGACATATAAGATGGACCCACCGCGTCCTGTAAACAGGAGGTTCTATTTTGGCTGGTCTCAGACTGATGAGCGAGACTTACAGATCGGATATGATGTTAATAGTACAAGAGGGTTTAAACATATGTTTATATACACGAATGCTGACGGGATATGGAAGCCTACAAACATACAGACCCCCGGATCGCCTATGATACGCATACTGATGAGACATTCCAGTCAGGTAGCCACGGATATCAAAGACCCCGCTACAGCTGCTATCAAGGCCTATCCCAATCCTACTACCGGCCTGATACGCTTCGACCTGCCGGATGCGCAGTCCAGCTATCAGGTAGAGCTGTACAGCACTATGGGCCAGCTATGCTACAAGCAGACACTCGATCAGAGCGATGCGATAGATATACGCAGCCTCACTGCCGGTATCTACCTGCTGCGCATAACGGACAGCCACAGCGGCATCAGCTATCAGAATAAGATAGTCAAAACGGCAACCGAATAGTACAGGATGGAGGATAGAAAGTACAGGCAGTTAGATACATTCCGGTGCTTGGGGTTTATCTGTGTACTTTCTCTGCACTGGGAGTGGTCTGGCAGGGCCTTTGCCGATACGATCAGCATTGGCGCGCGGGCGCTGGATCTTTTCTTTGTGATCAGCGGTTTCCTGATCACACTCATCCTGATCAAATCAAAGCATAAAGAGAACAATACCGGAACTTCATTGTATAAGTTCTATGCCCGCAGGTTTCTCAGGATATTCCCGATCTACTATCTATTCATTCTGATCGTCTGGCTTTTTAACCGCGGCAAAATAGCCGACTCTATCCTCTGGAACCTCACGTACCTTAGCAACTTCTATAGTATCAAACATCAGACCTTTGGCGGCGTAGGACACCTGTGGTCACTGGCTGTGGAGGAGCAGTTCTATTTCGTTTGGCCTTTTATGATACTGATGACCAACAGGAAATACCTACCCTATGCGATCATAGGTTGCATCTTCCTCAGCCTCGGCATTAAGGTATACTGGTACGTCAATGACTATACCTACTGGTATAATATGATACATCCACTGGGCGTGCTCGACTCACTGGCTATCGGCGGCCTGCTCTCCTACCTGTACTACTATCATCAGGATAAACTCCGCTCATGGCTTTTCAATCCATATATCACCACAGCTATCGTAATACAGGCCCTGTTTTGTTTATCCTGTAAATACATTCATGGGCTTGAGTTCATCTTTCATATTGGAGTGAGGACCTTCTGGGGTATCTTCTGTTTCTGGCTGACAGGCAGGGCGGTGTTTGGCTTCACAGGG
This sequence comes from Bacteroidota bacterium, assembly GCA_025963485.1. Taxonomy (GTDB): domain Bacteria; phylum Bacteroidota; class Bacteroidia; order Chitinophagales; family LD1; genus UBA1941. The sequence continues at coordinate 5,485 of JAOQAO010000254.1, forward strand.
ATCACCGGCCGCTTCCTGGAGTTCAAGCCATTCGTTTACATAGGCAAGATCAGCTACTCCATGTACCTCTTTCATATCCTGGTGCCGGGCATGTTTATGGGAATGAAATACCCTGAGAATATCGATCTGCGTTTTATTTTCTTTTTTGGTGTGATCGTGGCGATAGGCTCACTGAGCTGGTATTTGGTCGAAAGCCCGATACTCAGGTTAAAACAAAGGTGGGAATAAGCCTCAGGAAATGATCACCTGTTCCACCATATTGTTGGCAAAGGAGTAGGGCATGTAGGTCAGTGATGGCATCGGCTTAGTGATAAAGATATTAGCCTTCTTGCCTGCGGTAATACTACCCAACTGTTGCTCCACTCCCATGGCGTAGGCCGAGTTGATCGTAGCTGCATTGAATGCTTCCTCGGGCATCATTTTGAGTTTGATGCAGGCGAGTGAAAGGATGAATTGCATATTGCCGGATGGCGATGAACCGGGATTGTAATCGGAGGCCAGCGCCACAGGCAGTCCTGCATCGATCATACGCCGTGCGGGCGGCTCATGCAGGCCGAGAAAGAAGGCGGTGGATGGCAGCAGGGTCGGCATGGTACCGGACGCCATCAAAGCCGCTATCTGCTCATCGCCGGTGTACTCCAGATGATCTACGGAGAGGGCGTTATATTTCACACCCGTTTCTATGCCGCCGGAGTAGTCCAGTTCGTTGGCGTGTATCTTTGGCCGGAGGCCATGTTTAGCGCCTGCATCCAGTATGCGTGATGTCTCATCCGCAGAGAAAAAACCCCTATCGCAGAACACATCTATATAGTCTGCCAGGCCCTCGCCAGCGATATGAGGGAGCATTTTGTTTATGAGCAGGTCGATATAACCTTCATGATCCTGTTTGAACTCTGTAGGATAAGCATGCGCTCCCAGGAAAGTCGCTTTGAGCGTCAGCTTTGACTTCTCTTTGAGCCTGCGTATGACGCGCAGCATCTTGATCTCGCCGTCGTAGGACAGGCCGTAACCACTTTTGATCTCCACGGCGCCGGTGCCGAAGGCCTCCATCTCTGAGAGGCGGGCCCACGCGGATTCGAACAGGGTATCCTCGTCAGTAATTTGCAGGCGTTTGGCTGAGTTGACTATGCCTCCTCCCCTTTTGGCGATCTCTTCATAGCTGAGTCCATTGATCTTATCGACAAATTCACCTTCTCTGCTACCGGCGTAAATGATGTGCGTATGTGAATCACACCAGCATGGCAGGACATACCTGCCAGAGGCATCTATGACCTCGCCTGCACGATCAGGAGCTTCAGTCATAGCGCCGTAGCTACTGATCTTGCCATCTTCTATGAGCAGGTAGGCGTTGTCTATGACAGGCAGTTGCTTCATGTCAGCGCCGCGCACAGTGCTCACTGAGGTATCCCGAACCTGCACAAGCCCTTTGATATTTTTGATGAGTATCGACATCACTGGTTAATTCAACCGCAAATTAATATTTATAACCACATAGAAACACAGATCAGATAGAAATCAAATACGGCATTCCTGTATTATCTCTTGTCTCAAGTCTAACGTCTATTGTCTAATTTGTCTATTTTCGGCATATGGCAGGCAATAGTTTTGGAGAAGTATTTCGCATCACGACCTTCGGCGAGTCTCACGGTAGTGCGATAGGTGTGGTCATAGATGGCTGCCCCGCCGGGCTGGAGATAGATCTGGCTTTCATGCAAAGCGAGATGGATCGCCGCAAGCCCGGGCAATCTGCTATCACCACCCAGCGCAAGGAATCAGATACTTTCCAGATCATATCGGGTGTATATGAGGGGAAGACTATCGGCTCTCCTATCGCCATCCTGATACCTAATGAAGATACAAAGCCCCAGGACTACGATCATCTGAAAGCGGCATACAGGCCCTCTCACGCTGACTTTACCTACGAAGAAAAATACGGTATCCGCGACCACAGGGGCGGCGGCCGTGCTTCTGCCCGTGAGACCGCAGCGCGGGTCGTATCGGGCGCTATCGCTAAACTGCTCCTTCGTAGAAGCGGTATTGAGATACAGGGATATGTCTCATCAATTGGAGAACTCACACTGGATAAAGACTACACGCAACTCGACCTGTCTCTCACAGAAAGCAATATCGTACGCTGTCCTGACCCTCAGATGGCAGAGAAGATGATCGCCGCTATACAAGATGTAAGAGCAGCGGGAGATACGCTGGGCGGCACTGTGACATGTGTGGTGAAGCATGCTCCTACCGGTCTCGGCGAACCCGTCTTTGACAAGCTCCACGCAGATCTGGGTAAGGCTATGCTGAGCATCAATGCCGTGAAAGGTTTTGAATACGGGAGTGGATTTGCCGGGACCAGGCTCAAAGGTTCGCAGCACAATGATGCTTTCTCACATGATGCATCAGGCAAGGTGATCACCATCACCAATCACTCAGGCGGAGTACAGGGAGGCATATCCAATGGCATGGATATCTACTTCAATGTGGCATTCAAACCGGTCGCCACTATCATGCAGGACCAGCAGTCGGTCAATAAAGCCGGAGATGATATCACCCTGTCGGGCAAAGGCCGCCACGACCCATGTGTCGTGCCTCGTGCTGTGCCTATCGTAGAGGCGATGGCTGCGCTGGTATTGGCCGATCATCTGCTGAGAAGTAAGGTGAGCAAACTCTGATTTATCGGGGAGACATAAAACAAAACAGCTTCACCTTTTTGAGATGAAGCTGCTATGATTTTAAACTTTTTATTCTTTAGTCTTTTACTATACGGGTAGTAAAGTGCTTGCTATTGCTGACATCTCTGAGATGCACCGTGTAAACGCCTGCATCTATACTACGGATGTCCAGTTGTACGGTTTTGCCAGTGATCGCCTGGGTCATCACCGTTCTGCCTGTCATATCGGTCATATCTATTGTATTATAGTCGCCAGCTGTAGCGAGGTCGATCATTACCTTATCAGAAGCAGGGACCGGATATACCTTTACTGCGCCTGAAGCCACATCATTCACACCAGTGTGATATCCGATGACCAGGTTGGCAGATTGCAGGGTGCAGCCTGTGCTTGTGGTCACTTGCACATTATATGTACCCGCAGTCGTTACTGTGATAGTCGGGGTAGTCTCAGAGGTATTCCACAAATAAGAAGTAGCATTGGCTGTAGTGGCATCGAGCACCACGCTTGTGATCGGATAGTCAGTAGAGCCCTGTGCCACGATATTGGCAGAGAGGCCCGCGCACTGCGCATTGGCACGTGTACCCTTGGTAAACCATACCGAATACTCCGCAAAGTTGGTCAGCAGTGTTGGCTGGCCATTGCCATTGATAAAGTCAGCCGCTACAGGTTCTATACCCACCAGAGCATCGCCACTGGCAAAACCCGTGAATGTGATATGGTCGTCTGCACCCGAGTAGGAAGGGATATTAGGGACAGTGTTATTGATAAGTATGGTACCAATATCACCGGTGGTCAGATTAGCGGCTTGTACATCGTAGGTATTGGTATTGCCCTCGCTCACGTCAAAAGCCACTATGTCCGCATGATTTTTGGAGAAGACAGGGTTGCCTAAGCTCACACCGTCCGGCAGGTCATTGACCAGCTTGCTGATCTGGCCGGAGCCAAATGTATGGGCTGTATTGTCCCATGCCTGCATCAGTCCTATATCCCAGTAGCTGATCTCTGTGGTGCTTCCGGTATTGTTGATCACATTTTTTTCATCGTAGATGATAAACTCGCCCGTAGGATCCCAATCCACAGCATCGGCATATATCGGGCCATTGGTAATCGTACTAGAGAAGGTTGGATTATACAGATGGTACATCACTAAGCTGTCCTGGACCACATCGTAAATATAGATAGCCGTATCGATATATTTAGATACGAGCGCCAGCCTGTTGCCAGCCCTTGATACAGCTACATTTTGCCAGTCTCCCGAGTTGGTGAGCTGTGCCGTTTGAGGATTGGTATAGTCGGTAGTGATGCTATACAGATTATTGTCTGTAGCGATAAAATAGGCTATTGATCCATCATCCGTCACGGAAACATTATTCAATGCGAAAAGCGTATTAAGATCATGGAAGCTGGCAGCGGGTGGTGCACTGTCTGCCGGCTGCACCATATAGAGCGCTGTAGCACCTGCGGTATGATCTGTGCCCTGCAGGATGATCCAGTCAGCACCGCTCACTGGTGGAATATTAGTCGGGTTAGTATTAGTACCATCATATATCTCCACCTGGTCAAAAGCAGTTTTCGCAGCTTGCGCTTCTGTCGCGCCGTACAGGTCCATAGCTGCCTGTACCACAGCGATCCTCGCATCGAGGAACTGTGAGCTGGATGTCATATACTGGGTCAATGCGCGATAGTACACCAGTTCTGCGTGCTGTTTGGTCACAGCTGTAGCGAAATAATAGAAAGCGTGGTTAGTGATCCCGCTATTGGTATGTACGCCGCCGTGATCGCTTGTCGTATTGACATATTCACTCATGGTGGCGGGCTGCCAGCCGTTATTGCCCTGGCTAGCGCCATTGTGCGGGTTGGACAGGTCGCGCAGTGATCCGGATGGGAATACGCCCGGCAGGCACACATCCTCTCCTATCGTCCAGTTCGTCTTATCTATCATAGAGCCAAAGACATCTGCAAAACTCTCATTGAGCGAACCAGACTGATCCTGATAGGTCAGGTTAGCTGTGCTCTGTATCACACCGTGTGTCATCTCATGGCCGGCCACATCGAGCCCACCCGCGAGCGGCTTGAAAGCCTGGTCACCATTGCCATAGGCCATGAGCTGGCCATTCCAGAAGGCATTGTCCATAGCCTGGCCCTGGTCGTCGGTCACATTGATCACAGATATGATCGTGCCACCATTGCCGTCTATGGAGTTTCTGTTGTGTGTATTCTTATAATACGTGTATGCCGCAGCCCCGTTGGCATGAGCAGATGCGGTCGTCGCAGAGCTGGGCCATGTTGTATTGTTATTGGAGGTGAGATGTGCTATCTGGATATTGGAAGCAGATGCTCCCTGTGCATCTACAGTCCAGATCGCGCCATGCGGATCATCAGGGAGTACAGATGTAGTATCATTGTACATAGCACGCGATATATCGATCATATAGTAGGTGCTGCCATTCTGGTATGTGTTCAGCGTTTGGCTGACTCCATTGAGGTCTGTGAGTGTGGTGGTAGTGGGGGCGGTAGTGCAGCTGATGTCATTGCTGTGTATCACAGCGCCGGTCTGTGCATCGACCATAACCTCATACATATTGATGAAATTGGTCCGGGCTGTCACCTTATATGCCCAGCGGTCCTTGTCATTATATTTGTCTTTGAGATATACGACCAGCTCCGAGACCGGGCCGGTATAATTGAGCAGGCTTTGATTGGCTGCGCTCAGTGGCTTGATGCCTTTGCCATCAGTCAGGTTATTGATAGCCTTTGCGATAGCATCATTAGCACCTATCAGACTTGAAGCAGCGCCTATGACAGGTGTAGCAGCCCAACGGCCTGTGATAGTAGTACCGTTAGGTGAAAAATGCACGATCATCTCTCTGCCCATGACAGGTTTGCCCATATAGACTTGAGACAGTTTGACGTGTGTGAAACCGATCTCATCCTGATCGATACGCCTGACCACCATTTCATCTTTCGGACTTGCGAGATTGAGCAGGGGTTTATTGCGCTCTAAAAACCGGAAGGCCGCACTGCTCATTTCATCAGTCGAGTGCATATTGGTCGTGGTGACCACATCTTTACTGCTGATAAATACCGGATTCTTCTGGTCAGCAGCATACTTCACTTCCCTGATCGCAGATGGATCATAGCTGCTTTTCTTGTATTGGAGCAGTGGATTGCTTTTGATATTCAGCGATTGTTGCATACGTACCACCTTACCCAGACCGGTGAGGGTTGGGGTGCCTTGAAGTTTGGTAGCAGGTTTGAATTGTGTTTTCGCTTTCGCCTGAGCAGGTTTTGGCAGCCCTGCACCGCTCACAGATAGTGCGGCAGCGATAGCCAGGACAGAGAGTATCAGTTTATTCATGTCAGTAGGGATTTTTATTGTTGTTTCGGGATGAAAGAGTTCAGCTTTTGAGAAAGCTCATCGAGAGCAGTATTGCCAGAAGTGTTAGCGCTCCAGTTATTCTGGTATACCTTGCCATCTTTGGTCAGGTTCAGGAAGTAGGTCATATTGCCCGGTTTATTGACCGCTGCACTATTGGGAAAGTTGACCTTGGCGATCAGTGCTTCTATTTCCTTCAGTTGCTTTTTATCAAGTGTCGTGACCAGTTTCTGCCCGAGGAAGGAAGAAGAGCTTTTATATACTTTGCCGTCTTCTGCGACCGTATAGGTGGTGACGACAGCGGTGAAACCACCTCCACTCCCAAAAGAAAGCTGGAACGGTTGAAGGGATTTGCAGGATGTGAGCACCAGTAGAGCTGCTATGATCATCAGGGTTTTTCTCATGGTCAGGGTTTGAGTTGCAAGTTACGCATTATTCAAAAAATACAATAAAGAAGTTGTTGGCAGTGATGTGCTTATCAAAAGGAATGCCAAACCGGGAGTATCAAATACATTTCTCGCGAAGACGCAAAGATTTTAAGAACAGCCTGAGAGATCAAGTGTTGATGATCAATCTAACCCAATTGGAAAATAATTAGTTTTGAAAAATGAATTTCGAACTTGTAAATGACGATTACTATCCAACATTGGCTCAAAGGCTAAGAGTAGCTGTACCTGAATATATGTCAACCTTCGATGACGAAGACGGCATCTATCATATAATTTTTGAATTTGGACAATTTCTTATTAATCATATTGATGATGATGTCCTTTTATCTAAATCGGTCGCATTCATAAATGAAGCAATTGAGCATGGTGGACATGAGACCGCAGATGTTATATCAATGGAAATTTTTGAACTGCTGGCTGATGATCTGCAGATAGCCGAAAAAGTAAAGCCCAAACTGTCCGAAAAGGCTTTGCGCCTCTTTTAATATGTGCATACCACATCATCCTACTTTATCCATTTATTTTATCTTTAGCCGGATTAAAATTGCAGATGAACGATATTTTCAGAAAGAAGACGGTATCCAAGGTGATCAAGGATGCTGCTGACGGCTATGGCGACGGCGAAGGGCATACAGGACTCAAGCGTTCCCTCGGTGTCCGCGATCTGACAGCGCTCGGTATAGCTGCCGTGGTGGGTGCGGGTATATTCTCGACCATAGGCAAGGCCAGCTTTGACGGAGGACCGGGTATCATCCTCCTATTCCTGTTTGTAGCGGTGGCCTGCGGATTTTCGGCGCTGTGCTACGCAGAGTTCGCCAGTATCGTACCGGTGAGCGGTAGTGCTTATACGTATAGTTATGTTGCCTTTGGCGAGATCATCGCCTGGATCATCGGCTGGGACCTGCTCATGGAGTATGCCATCGGCAATATAGTCGTCGCGATCTCCTGGAGCGCTTACTTCACGTCCTTTCTGGATGGCGTCGGGATACACATGCCTGCCTTCCTCACCATGGGCCACATGACAGCGTCCAATATGGACACCTTTGAAGCGTACAGGGCCTACCATCTCGCTCCGCAATTATTTGGCGCGCACATCGTATTTGACCTTCCGGCCTTCATGATCGTGGTGCTCATCACATACATCACTTATATAGGCATCAAAGAGAGCCGCAACTCCGCCAATGTCATGGTGGGTATCAAGATGGCTATCATCTTCCTCGTGATCTTCGTCGGGGCCTTCTGGGTGACACCAAAGAACTGGTCGCCATTCCTGCCTAATGGCCTGGGTGGTGTACTGAAAGGTATCTCGTCCGTGTTCTTTGCTTATATAGGCTTTGATGCGATCTCGACCACAGCTGAGGAGTGCAAGGATCCTCAGAAAGACCTCCCCAGGGGGATGATCTACTCGCTCATCATCTGCACAATTCTTTATGTCGTCATAGCGTTAGTACTCACAGGGATGGTCAGCTATACTAAACTCAACGTCGGCGAACCGCTCGCGTTCGTCTTCCAGCAGGTCCATCTGCCATGGATGGCGGGTATCGTGGCTATTAGTGCGGTGATCGCTACGGCGAGCGTGCTGCTCGTCTTTCAGGTAGGGCAGCCTCGTATATGGATGAGCATGAGCCGTGACGGTTTATTACCTCCTATCTTCTCCCGGATACATCCGAAATACGGCACCCCTTCATTCTCCACCATCCTCACAGGCCTTGTAGTCGGCATCCCTGCCCTCTTTGTGAATATGGACATGATGGTGGACCTCACGAGTATCGGCACTCTATTCGCCTTTGCGCTGGTGTCGGGTGGTGTGATGATGCTCGATGCGATGCCCGACCGGCCGGTGTCGAAATTCAAGACACCATATATCAATAGCAAGTTCATTTTCCCACTGCTTATCGTTGCCGCATTTGTATTCTGGATCGTTAAGTATAAAGCGGTCTTCATAGAATATCTCGGGCTACAGAAAGGCTTTGACTGGGAGTTGGTGCGCGCAGTGGTACCACATTATTTATTTCTCATACTGCTGGCGATACTAGCCGTGCTGGCCTTTCGCAAGAATCTCTCGCTCATACCACTGCTTGGCCTCCTCGCCTGCTCTTACCTGCTATCCGAGTCCGGCGCGACCAACTGGGAGCGGTTCTTCATTTGGCTACTGGTAGGGCTTGTTTGCTATTTCCTCTATGGCAGTAAGCATAGTAAGCTGAAAGCGGATGCGGCAAAGCAGACTTGAGACGTTAGATATTAGATAATGCAAGGAATGCAATTAAGCTATCAATACCCTAATCCGCAGGAAGGTCCTCACCCATCTGCCTTTGGCATCTTCCCTCTCCAAAGGAGAGGGAAGACCCAGCTGACCGGGGAATTCAGAGTTTATATATTAATCTTCTTTTTTGTCCTGATTTCTGGGGTAGTTTGCGCACAAGAACAACAGCCCGACACACTTGACTACTCGTATTTGAAGTTTGAGGACCTGCACGATTACTACACTTCTATGTCAGTCAATATCATCGAGGCTGAAGATCCCAATCTCTATTTTGAAACATACGCCTGGCTCGGCACGCCCTATCACTGGGGTGGCAAATCACACGCAGGACTTGACTGCTCGGGTTTTGTAGCCAAGGTCTACAACAGGCTCTATGGTACAGGGCTGAGTGGTGCGGTGAGCGATATCTTCAAGCAATGCGAAGAGATACTCCCCAGCGAACTCAAAGAGGGCGACTTTGTCTTTTTCAATATCAACGGGCACTATCTATATCATATGGGCATCTATCTGCAGAATGGCAAATTTGCCCACGCTGCGGTACATGGCGGGGTGATGGTATCGAGTATGGATGAGGCTTATTATAAGCGGTGGTTCTATAAGGCAGGACGGCTAAAGCAAGCAACCGGTGATTGATAATAACTCTTTATGAAAACGATTTTACTATTCATTTTGTTTCTGACTATTGCGGACACAGGTAGTAAGCATTCAATGCAGCAAATAGCGGGAAAATATGTCTTCAAGGGAGAAGACTACAGCATCAGACTCACCTTACACAAGGATAGCACGTGTGACTATTACGCTGGCAATGGAGAAACAGGTGTACTCTGTGATGGCAAATGGCGTATTCTGAGTAGTGATAGCGTTGAGATTATATGCGATGGTGAACAGCCTCAAAATGAGCAAGTGGCTCTCGAAAATGCGCTCGCCGGTTTAATCCCCGGACAAAAGCGCTTTTTTTAAATAATCAATAATAGAAAACTACTGGAAGGGAAAGATCTTCTCAAAAAACAATTATGAAACAATCACTCTAGCTTGTTATATGATGACAGCATGGTATAACCCTCAAAGGGTTTGAAACCCTTTGAGGGTTCGCCACGAAGGTGAATAAAAACAAACGGAGACTTTTAAGTTTACACTTACTCTCACTACCTATGTATCCTAAACAGATACTGACATGGACGTTTCCTATATCCTCAACCTCCTCGGGGAGGACCGCGAAGAATACTTTGGCGCTGTGGCACCTCCCATCATGCAGACGAGCAATTTCGCTTTCTCCAAAGTGTCAGCCCTCCGCGCAGCTTTTGACAATGAAAAGCAGGCACATCTCTATACACGAGGCAATAACCCGACCGTGGAAATTCTACGGAAGAAGATAGCAGCACTCGCTGGTGCAGAGGACGCACTCATACTGGGAAGTGGCGCGGCAGCTATGGCTACTGCAGTCATCGCCTCGGTACAACAAGGCGACCATATCATCTGTGTACGTAAACCCTATAGCTGGACCGAGAAGCTTTGCCGTATCATCCTGAAACGCTTTGGCGTGGAGACGACCTTCGTAGACGGACTGACGACAGAGAGCTATACAGATGCCGTAAAGGCCAATACCAAGCTCTTTATACTGGAGAGCCCTAATACCTTCACCTTTGAGATACAAGACATACGAGCGTTAGCCTCTTTTGCCAAAGGCAAAGGCATAACGACGATCATCGACAATACCTACGCCAGTCCACTGGGTCAGCGCTGCATAGAGATGGGCATAGATATCGAGGTCCACTCAGCCTCCAAATACCTCAATGGCCACAGCGACATCGTTGCCGGTGTGATCATCGGTAGCCATGAGCGACTTGGCGCGATATACAAGTCTGAATTTATGAACCTCGGTGCGATCATCTCTCCTAATGACGCCTGGCTAATGCTACGCGGGTTGCGTACCTTGCCTATACGCCTGCGGCAGATCGGCGAGACCACAGAAAAGGTAGCGGCATTCCTTAAGGCTCATCCTGCCGTGCGGAGCATCCTCTATGCGTGGGATGCCGACAGTCCGCAGATCGCGCTGGCCAGGCAGCAGATGAATTGGGGGGGAGGCCTGTTCTCCATCCATCTCGCCACGGACGATATCTCCCCTGTGGAAAAATTTTGTGAGGCTCTAAAATATTTTAAAATGGCGGTATCATGGGGTGGTCACGAATCCCTCATCATGCCTGCTTGTGCTTTCTACCCAATCAGTTACGAAGGAACGCGCACCTACCCTGCCGACATGGTGAGGCTGTATATAGGTTTGGAAGATGCCGAGGTGTTGATAAATGACCTGAAACAAGCTCTGAGTTGTATCGTATAAAAAGGTCATGAGACCCACTACCCTTATACCCACACTAGCGCTTCTATGCCTGCTCGGCATCGCAAACAGTGCTCACAGCCAGACAAATAGAGTTCTTGACCTCAAAAACAAGGGGATAGCTCAGCTACCCTCCGATCCTGCGATGCAGGCATCTATCGAGGTGCTCGATCTCTCCAATGACCAACTGACAGAGATCCCCGATGCGGTATTTAAAATGACCGGGCTGAAGAAGCTCGTGCTCAGCGGCAATAAGATTCAGGCCATACCTGATCAGATCAAATTTCTCGTCAACCTCGAGGAACTGTACATCAGCCAAGCCTATAACAGTCACATCAATTCCGAAGCAGGAAGTACCCGTACGATCTCCGATGAGCTATTTAAGCTGCCCAAGTTGCGCGTGCTGGACATGGCATTCTTTGGCATCAATGAAGTGCCTAAAGCCCTGGCTGGTTCACACATACAGGAAGTATACCTCGGTCATAATAAGATCACAGAGGTGAGTGAAGAGGTCTTTATGCCCAAAAGCCTGAAGGTGCTCGACCTCTCCAATAACCTCATCGCCGCTCTCCCGGATCATATCCCCCTCAATCCACGCATCGAAGTTCTGCGTCTCAATGGCAACCTCATCACGGTCCTGCCTGACGCCGTCTATAATCTATACAACGTCCGCGAACTCAGTCTCGGCGAGAATACGCTGATCAATCCGGTGACAGACATCAAGCGTATCATCCCGATGACGCATATAGCACGACTGGATATCAGCGGTGCAGGTATTACCGAGCTGCCTGAGGAACTGGCTGATCTCACCGAACTGCATGAACTGGACCTAAGCAATAACAAACTGACCAAACTGCCCGCTAACTTTGGCAAGCTCATAGCTCTGGAGAAACTGTCCCTGTCTGGGAATCAGCTCTCTGTGCTACCCGAGTCGATGGCCAGCCTTACGAGCCTGGTCAAACTGGACCTAAGCCATAATTTATTCCATGTGATACCGACAGAACTGGCATCGCTCACTGGTCTGCGTGTGGCTAACCTAAGCCACAATCCGGAACTGAGTGGATACTCTGAGAATATCAAGGCCCTGACCTCTATCAAAGTAGTCAACCTCAAGAATACTGCTTTTAATCCTTTCCAGCTGCAGCACATCGATGAGATCCTTGTAGCCTGCGAACTGGTCTATTAATCCGAACACCATAAAACATTTTAGTGTTTGCATTCCCCGTCACTTTTGCCCCCGGCAGAATGGCGGGGATGGTGTTTTTGTCAGGTGCCAGTTGCTGGTTGCTGGTGCTTGATGATAGAGATGAAATACGGATGACTTGCCACAGCCAACAGTCACCTACCAATATCCCCCCAAATGCCCACTATTCTTGACATTCCTTTGTAAAAAGGGTGCATATTCTCTTTTTGCCCCAAATAAGGCTCGAAAGGGTAAAATTTTTTGATGCCAGTATACGTTAAATATATAGTAAACACTGGATTATAGCGCGTCAGAAGGGTCAACAATGGCACAAGCATTGGGTTTGAGGTTGTGAATTTTTATTAACACATGCAACCACGGGCTTTTTCGTTTGCCGGAATTGACTATTTTCGGGATACAAGAACAGATTTACTGACCCTGAAAAAATTTAGAAATCACTTAAATGGTTTTGAAAATGAAATTATTAACCCGGCTTCTACCCCTGACCGTGATCGCGATCATGGCTTCTGTACCTGTCCGAGCGGTCAATCCGTTCACGCGCGACAGCATGACCCGTGCTGATGTCGATCCTGTGGTCGTACAGCTCGACAGTATGTCCTATCAGCTTTTTACCCGCGATAAACTCTTCGGCAATACAGCCGAACTGGAGAGGTGCATCAACATCACACGCGACCAACTGCCTACCTATACCCCTGCCGAGATGAAGCAGCGCATGAAGCTGATCCCGGCAGTGATGAGCATGGACTACAATAGTGACGTCCAGGCTTTTATAGATCTTTTCGCCTATCGCAAGCGCGAGTTTATGACCAAGATACTAGCCAGCTCGCAGATATACTTTCCGATGTTTGAAGCGGAGCTGGACAAGAACCATATGCCCGACGAGTTGAAATACCTCCCCGTGATCGAGTCAGCGCTCAATCCACAGGCGGTATCTTCCGCCGGCGCTTCCGGCCTCTGGCAGATGATGTACGGCACCGGCAAAATGATGGGCCTGGATGGCAACTCCTACTATGACGAGCGCCGTGACCCAAAGAAATCCACGCAGGCTGGTGTCAAATACCTTAAGCAACTTTATGACCTCTATGGTGACTGGCCGCTGGCCCTCGCAGCATACAACTCCGGTCCGGGTTATGTCAATAAAGCTATCGCCCGCTCCGGTGGTGTCAAGAATTTCTGGGCGATCAAGAATATGCTGCCGGCGGAAACAAGGAGCTATGTGCCTACATTCCTTGCGATCGTATATACCATGCACTATCACAAGGACTATAAACTCGTATCTGCCGAGCCGAAGCGTGAACTCTATGCGGTGGATACTATCATGATCCAGGGTAGGGTGACACTGAGGCATATAGCCCAGACGCTGGGGATGCCTATCGAGGAGCTACAGTTTCTCAATCCGAGCCTGAAAGTAGGCATCGTACCCAATACGGCGAATGGATTCCCACTCAATATCCCGGTAAACTACTTTGCCAGCTTTGAAGCCAGGAAGGAGGTGCTGATGAATGACCCTGAACTCACTGCCCAAGCCACAGCCAATGAGCAGTATGCCAATCCGACTATGGTTCGTGTACCCCGCTATGTATACTACAAGGTGCGCAAGAGTGATAATATATCAACCATAGCTGCCCACTACGGTGTCGGTGTAGCTGAGATCCGCGAGTGGAACCACCTCAAGAACAACTATATCGCCAAGGGACAAAACCTGAAGATACTGACCTTCCCGGAGGTGCCATCATATCAGGCTCCGGGCACATCTACAGCGGCCAGTACGCAGGTCAAGATATCCAATCCAAAGACCGATACTATAGGTCATGTGGTCTCTGAGCAAACGGTCTACTACTATGACCAGAACAAAATAGATACGACCAAAACTGTTTCGATCAAAAAACCTACTCCTCCTACTCCATCACAAGTCAAAGCCGCAGCCAATGTACGCTACTATCGTGTACAGTCTGGTGACAGCCTTTGGAGTATAGCTGCACATTATCCGGGCCTGACCATCAATAAGCTGAAGGCGGATAACCGCATATCTGGCGCTTCACTGATGAAAGGACAGGTATTGAAGATCATACTTTAAATTAAGTAGTTGAAAGGAAATACAAATTAGAATCCCTTCGTTGGGGCTTTTTACGTTTAGATACCGAGCGCATTAAGTAATTTAGCAGTATGATATATGACTTGGCAAATTGGCCAGATAATAGATACTCTGGTTGGAAAGAACGAGGCAGAGGATATGAAGACCGCCCCAGAATTACAGACTGTATTGATAAGTCCAGGAATTCGCAATATGACATGGAAAGGTTGATTACATATCTGAGTAATGGCTATGCACTGGCTGCTACGAGCTGGATGTGCCGACCGTCACTTATCACTGGTGAGAAGCGTGATGGTTCTTTCCTGGTGATGACAGATGGCAGTTGGGTTTACAACAATGAATTGATGGACTATATATCAAATCATGGTCTGGCTATACCTGATAGATGGTATGATGAGATCGTTAGGCACGACTTCATTGTTCCTACTCTTACGAAGGAAGAATTATACGCCATTCTTCCTCCCCCGCAGCAAATTTGATCTCTCACAAGAATAACAGAATAACCTACCTCTTCTCCCAGACATCTCAGCATATCCCCGATGATTGATTGCCGTGAGTTGTGGACGTCATAGTCCTGTTTATTGACTGCCTGCTTCATATTAATTAAATAAGCCCTCATCTCTGAGAGCTTATTTTTAAGTATTTCCGTCGTCTGTGGTCGATCGTCCGTTGTCCTTTTAGCTCTTCTTCCACTTCACACCGCAGCCTACTGACTTAGTCTCAGTGACGGCTACTGCTTTGCCGCCTATGAGAGCGTCTACAGCATCAGCTACATAGTGTTTGGTAGCCTTCTCTGCTGAATCTGTATTGTCATCGATAGCGCCCATATATTTGAGCACGAGCTTGCCGTTTTCTTTATTCACGATAAATGCATGAGGTGTCTTGGTCGCACCAAAAGCCGCCGCTACCTGCTGTGTTTCATCGAAGGCATACGGGAAAGTATACTTCTTCTCTTTTGCATGTTTGCCGAGCTCATCATATGAGTCCTCTGGCTCGATAGACGGATCATTAGGGCTGATAGCTATCACAGGGTAGCCGAGAGCGGCATATTTTTTGTCAAGGTCCATGATGCGTTGCTCATATTTCTTGGCAAATGGGCAGTGATTGCAGGTGAACATCACGATATAACCTTTGGCCTTGGGGAAAGAAGCCATTGAGACGGCTTTGCCATCGACTGTGTTTTTCAACGAGAAGTCAGCGACGCTGTCGCCTATTTTGTATCCGGCTGCTGAGGGTGCGAATGACATCAGAACGAAGCCTACAGCCACGGCTACGATGCCGAGTACAGATTGTGTCTTAGTGATCTTTTTCATTGTTATTGTTTTATTGTTTGAGTGAAAGTTTGTTCGAGTGATTCGGTCGTAAAGTCATGCCCGAAGAAAGAGCGGATATGCCTGTTGCCATTGATGATCAGCGTCACAGGGATAGCTCCGTCCCATTTTGCATCTATCTTGTTTATCCAGGCGTTGTAGTCCAGTTCATCCAGCAGGCAGACCCGGCCATCTATAGGATGTGCCTTGATGTATGGTACGAGTGTCTTCTCATATTCTGATGCGAAATCCATGCTGAGCATGATCACTTTGACCTTTTCATTTTTATGCCTGGTGGCTAATGTTTGAAAGGCCGGATACTCCTTCACACAGGGCATACACCAGGTAGCCCAGAAATTCAGCACATAGGTCGTGTCATTCTTTGATGAAAGTATCCTCTGCACCTCGTCAAACTTGATGATGCTGGTGGTCTGTGCCTTAACCATTGAGAGACAGCAGATACAAGCGGCGAGGACAAAATATTTCTTCATCATACGATGTAAAATAACAGCATTCCCCACAAGTATTTGCCTAAAGATGTTAATAACGGCAGATGGCTCAAAAGCGGGTGCCAATAATCGGAAAATATCTATCTTTGAATAGCATGAAGTCAAAGCTTATTCTCGCATTTATATACCTGCTGTCATTTGCGCCCATCGTGGCGGAAGCGCAGTGGGGTTTGCAGAACGGCGGGATGGAATTCTGGCGCAGGAAGCAGTTTCGCTGCTGCGGCAGAAATGTTGATCTGCCAAGCAATTGGGGCACACCAGAGCAGAGCTGCGGCATCAATTTCAATAAATTCGTTTTCCTCGAAGAGGACACTCACAACATACATTCGGGACGGGCTGCCGCACTGTTGTACAGCGATACTTCTTTCTTCAATGATGTGGTCCTGCAGCCCGGCATGCTCGTGTACGGCGGCTATCAGGATCCGACGGACAGCACCATCCGCATAGGTCAGCCTGTAGAGAACTACGGCTATCCGGTAGACAGCAATCCCGCCGGGCTTCAGTTCTGGCTGAAGATGAGCCATGACCTCTCCGATACCTTTAGCTATATGTATCTCCTTACCCGCTGGGATAGTACTGCACATAGGGAGGATACGTTGGCCTTCTCGACCAAAGATGTCCCGGATACCCACGTACCGATGGATCAATACTTTCAGGTCCTGGACACGATACAGTACCTCCATCCCGGTCATGCAGACTCCGTGAAGATGATCTTCTACGGTGGCCGCTTCGGCAACCCTGCTCTTGCCACCAATCAGACCTGGATAGACGATATCGTTTTCACCTATACCAATACCTTGGCTAATTCTACAGGTATAGCGCCTGAGAGCCCTACCAGTGCATTTGCGCTCTATCCTAACCCTGTGGCCAACACGCTCCGCATCCAGTCCGCCAAAGGGGTCAACGGCGAGTCGGTCGAGCTATATGATGATCTGGGCAGGATGGTCTCTCAAAATGTGCTTTACTCTGCCCTGCAAACCATAGATATCAGCTATCTCGCTCCCGGCACCTATATCTGCCGGATCGTGGGAACCGACCACCTGAGTCTGTTTCAAGGCAAGGTGAGTATAATCAGATAATCCTCCACGGGATCATGGATGCTTCCGACAGCCATATCAATGCGCGTAATCAATCGGTTTTATTTATGGCGTACTACCTAAAAACTATGGTGACGTCAATGGTGATACGAGAATTCGGCGGTAATTACTAGATTGGTGGCTAAAATCAAAACATGAAAAAATTATGCCCTCTCCTGCTTACTATTCTATTAGCTTCCTGCTCGCCTAAGGCACCACCAACACCTGCATCTGTACCTGCTCCTGCAATCGTAATGCAAAATCCGATCTCAGCGGATAGCGTAATGCGTAAATTCACAGATACTCCTTTTAAACGGGATAGAGCCGCTCAGGGAGCAACAGCATATAGGGATACAACCTTCCGGAATGATCTATTTTTGGTAAGGGATACCATCAGCGATATCCGGGTGAATAATAGCGACCAGGCTTATTTTATTCTGGGAGGAAAGACCACAATAAATGGTGCCATCTCAGATGTTATGTGTTTCTTGTCGGATTCAACGATCATGCCCGCCCTCAAAGTGGGACAGGTAATCACAGTCAGCAGCGAGCGGCATTACGGTTCATACCACAAGGTGGGAGATATAAAGGTTTTCTCTTGTGTTATGGTAAACTGTAAGCGCGAAAAATAAATCCGGCATTTTTCTTTATTTCCGCAAGCCGACGCAACGTTTGGTTTTTGTAGACAACCAAAACTAATTAGCATTAGCTATCAGCTTCTCCACCTCTTCCAGCTTCTGGAGGGAGAGTTTAGACAGCATCTTATTGATATCTATCTTCTTGTCCCGTTTGCGGATGCTGTGCAGCGGATGGTCGTCGCGATTGTCCAGCAGATTGTCGGGGAACCATTCAAAAAGGTCATTGGGTGTACAATTTAGTGCGATACACAGCTTCTCTATGTGGTCAACTCGTATTTGAGTCACCTTCGAATTCTTGTACTTATGCGCTATGAATGGCACAAAGCCGTGCGTCACGAGGAATTTGTAAGGTTGCTCTATGGACCTTGCCTTGAATATCCGGCTCAGATTGAGTGTCAGCATGCAGTAGAAGTTTCTCTTCAAAAGTGCAAAGCCTGCATTTAAGTTCCGTAACTGGATATTGACATTTGTGGATAATGCTCCTCTATAAGCAAAGTCCGGCTATCACAATCCAATGTCTACCTGCATTTCTCCAATATACAACTACAGATAGTCAAAGTGTAACTACAAAAGTACAAAGTGGTGGGATCTTGTATTGAAATCTTTCTACACGCTATAGACTATCAAATAAGGAAATCAAACGATCGGGTAGCTTGATATTAGCTGTTGTTTCTCCTGTACGCACTAGAGGCAAAGCCTGAATCAAGCCATTATAGCTCCAGTAAAAATTATTAGTGATCTGGCCAGGATCTTCATAATAGAATTTCTCCACGGTAGGCAATAGCTCTACTACCATATCCAGGACATTTTTATCTTCTATAGGATGAGCAAAGGCCGTCCCTTTAGTAGGGATCGCAATAATACTGCCATAAGTCCCTACGACAAAGGGCGCCCTATTCTGTAGATCAAGCATCAGCGAAGCAGAAAAATCCCCGCTCAGAAATAAGAAGATAGGGAACTTGTCGAGGATGGTACCCTCCGTTACTGAGGTTATCTCTTCTGCCGGCGTATTGCCGATTGCAATGTCAAAAAGTTCATCGATGGGAATTCCCCATTCTTGTATATCCTTCACAGGCAAATAGCTAAATTGATTTTCAAATTCTATCACTATGAATGTCAGGGTTCCGGGAAAATCACATCTTGAAAGGAACATGGATGAATCTTGTGCTAATTCTATATCCTCATTTTTGATCAATACACGGAGCAGTGGCGACGCATGCTCGAAGTCCTTTTGAAAGAATTTGATAGCAGGAGAATTATCCTTTAATCTATCGAAATGGGCATAAATTATTTTCTGCCATTCCTCTTTAGGCGATTGTGTGATCCTTCGCAGCAGGTTATCCAGGTACCTGTGCTGGTCCTGACCATCTATTGTGACATGAATGTCGCCGTGATCAGTACTGATCACAGTTATTTGCCTTTCCTGATGATAACGCACTGCGATCTCCATCACATCAGCATAGTCAATAGCGCTGATCAGTGAGGCATAGGCTTCTGGCAACTGTATTTCTTTCTTCTTTTTGAAAAGATCAAACATTCCCATAAATACACTTTGTTAGGGGACATACTTAAATCAGCACCTCACCGTCTTCCGCTTCTTGCCCAGCGGACCGCGAGCCTCCATCTTTTTGATGTAATCATTGATCATAGGCACATTGCAGGCAGTATCGCCGACGTCTACGTGTACCTTGCCTATTTTGGTACCGGCTTTGCGGGCCTCGGCGGTCAGTGGTGCGATATAGCCGCCTGCTTGTATGACGAATGTATTCATACAGTAGCGGACCCGATTAGGCGCTGTGTGTATCTCCCTGGTTACGCGGTCTATGAGGCTCTTATATAGTTTGAGGTCGAGGTCTTCGTCCTTTTTCAGCGAAGCGATACAGCCCAGTGTGGCCCAGCCGGCACAGGCGATGTTCTCCTTTGGGGACTCTATCCACTCCAGTGCGAGTTCGGTGCCGTAGTGGCTCTCAGAAGCCACCCAGGCCACCGTATACTCGGAGATCATATACCAGGACGCCTTCTCCGCCCAGTGTTGCAGGTCCTTCTTCGTCATTTTGTCCTCGTCGGCTATCAGGCCTGCCAGGTACATGGCATCCGATATACCAGAGTCAAAGAGCTCCAGGCTCAGTTTGTAATCCTTTTTGACCTTCTTCTGGATAGGCTTCATGTCTCCGACCTTCACGCCGTAAAAGGGTTCACGGGCACCGTGGGCCGCGTGGACTTTTTTGATAGAGGGAGAGCCCAGCGCCTTGAGCTGCTCGAGTATTTCCTTTGAGGTAGGTAAGGTGATAGTTGCTGTTGCCATATCCTGCGAATTTAATAATTAGAAACCATCTGGGTGGTAAAGAGTTAAGTGATGCCATCCCTCTTGTGACAAATTTACGCCTTGTCATATTCAACCCGGCATGTTTGAGTCAGGGATGGCATCGCTGTACTTATCTCTCTTACGACTAATTTGGTCCGGCCATATGCCCCCGGCGTGTTTGAGCAAAGGAGGCATCGCTATACTTATCTTTTAGAAAACATCCGTGATGCCTATCGTCTTGCCATTAAGGGTGAGGCTGTCGCCCTTTACTTTGCCACGCAGGGCGGTGGACAGTGGCGCCTTAGGAGAAAGCACGACGACCTTAATGTCCACAAAGGTGATGACGCCAAGCCCTGTCGCTATGAAGTATAGTGCATCAGAGCTCTGTATTACGGCACCGTTGTCGGCCTGTGTGTAAAGGTGGTCTGCGTCTATGGTCTGCAGCAGGTTCATATCCTGTATGGCCACGCTGAGCTGGTAGGCGGCATTGTCGCGCTCTATCTGGTTCATGGCGCGGCTAGTCTCGTATTTGTCACCGGCAGAACTTTTATCCTCGCTATTGGCGGCCTCCTGGGCTTGCTGCATAGCGGCAGAGGCGGTGTCCATACGCTGCTGTATCACAGCCACGCAGTGCGCTTTGAGGCGCTGTTTGAATGAGAGGCGGTCTGATGCAGTAGATGGTATCACTGACGTGAAAATAGGAAAACGAATGTATTAACCACATAGAAACATTGATCACATAGAAATACAACATGCCCGAGAACTATACGCGATGAGGGTTTCAAATTCAAATGAATTTGCAGACCTTCACGCCGTGTCAAACTTCATCCTCATAGGGCTCTGCATTATAGCAGGCTTCGTGCTAAAGCGCCTGCGCGTATTGCCCGATGATGCGCACAAAGGCATCAATATATGGGTCCTCTATCTCGCGGTGCCGGCAGTAGCGCTGAAGTACATCCCCACCATCCACTGGAGCAATGACCTCCTGCTACCAGCTCTGATGCCTGTCATCGTATGGACAGGATCATGGCTGACCTTCAAACTCTATTCCCTCTGGCGGCCACTAGACCGCGCCACTCGTACCGCCCTCACACTCGTGGCTGGCCTCGGCAATACCTCCTTTCTCGGTTTCCCGCTCGTGAGTGCTTACTACGGCGAGCAGGCATTGCCCATAGCAGTGATCAGCGATCAGGTGACTTTTATGCTCATGGCTACAGTCGGCTCCATGATGGCGATAAATACAAGGCCCCATCCAACCTTCCCCGAAGGGGAAGGCTTAACAGCCAATCCAATCATTATTGTGATGAGAAAGGTCCTTCTGTTCCCTCCTTTTATTGGCTTTATTGCTGCGTTGGTATTACCTCATTTCATAGACTTCGCTCCTGCCCTGCCTGTGCTGGATAAGATCGCTTCTACACTTGTCCCGCTGGCTTTGTTTTCCGTAGGAATGCAACTGAATCTGGAGGTCTGGGTAGAAGATATTCCACTATTGGGATTAAGCTTAGGATATAAGCTGCTGATAGCTCCTGCGTTGATCCTTGTCATCATGCTGGTCCTAAACATGAAAGGCCTTCCTGCAGAGATCAGTCTCTTTGAAGCGGCTATGGCGCCTATGATCACAGCCGGAGTCTTAGCCACACAGTATGACCTCAATCCCCGGCTAGCCAACCTCGTGGTGGGTATCGGCATATTATTTTCTTTTCTTACGACAGGTATATGGTTCCTGATAGTCAGTATTGCCGGCGGAGCATTAGCACATTGCTAGGCCTTGACCGGTTTCCTGAAATAGTTGATGATCGCCACCAGCGATACCACCGTCCATACAGCTTCCAGTATGATGAAAGGCACATAGTGCAGCATAACCGATGCGACGCCTGCTATAGCTGCGCCTGAGAGGTTGAGCAGCATGTATGGCAGGCTATCGGGAGATATGCGCTTGATGAGGTTGAGAAAGAAGGCTACGAGCAATAATGCGACGCCGATAAATCCTATCCAGTCAGTTGTATTCATGGATGCAATGTAAAGTATTTTGAGCTCTCCACTACCCGTTATAACCCTCAAAGGGTTTTGAACCCTTTGAGGGTTCACCGCGAGCACTAACGATAGTTAGTTATGTATTCTTGTAACAGGCAGTCAGCATAGTATTGATCACCTCTTCCCTTGCTTCGTCCGTATTATTCGCCAGTGTACCCGTCATCGATACGCTGAAGCGGTCATCGCCAAAGGCCATATAGATGACGGTCTTCGTACTCGTCGTATCGCTCACGCAGACCACGAAGGCGTTATAGCCGTTAAACTTAAAGTCCTTAAGGTAGGCTATGGCCTCATCTGCACGGCGGTCTTTCTTTACGTAGACGATATAGTTGTCGACCTCTTCCCTTTTCGCGCTCAGCGCGATACCGGCATCTTCATGGACATCGATACAGGTATCTGCATTCCGGTATCCTTTCATATTGATGCGCTGCTCGTAGCCTTCGGGCACGATCATGCTCAGGCTCGTAGATGGTACCTGGATATGGATAGGCGATATATAGGAGGTCACCTCATCAGGTATCTGCAGGTCTATCAGCGGATGGTCTGCCCAGTCACTTGAATTGTAATGAGCAATGGCCAGAGGTTGCTGCTGCCTCACTGCGTGAAATACAATAAAGCCAAATATGGCCAGGAGTAGTATCGTTCTGCGCTTCATGTATTGAGTTTATATCCTAAATGTAGCATTAGCTCTCTTGGTGGCAAAACGGGAAACATATTTTAACAGCTCCTTTCCTCTTATGG
Organism: Bacteroidota bacterium; assembly: GCA_025963485.1. Taxonomy (GTDB): domain Bacteria; phylum Bacteroidota; class Bacteroidia; order Chitinophagales; family LD1; genus UBA1941. The sequence continues at coordinate 28,492 of JAOQAO010000254.1, forward strand.
CTTTTTGGTATTCTTATCGAGGTTGACTGTAAATCCTATGGTGGCATAGTGCTGGTATGCCGGGCCACCTATGAGCGGCCGGTAGTTATCAAACCTGTCATAGCCTATAAGGTAACCATTCTGATACATAAATAAGTAACCGACGGTCACACTGACCAGGTTTCTTATTCTGACTCCGACAGAGAGATTATTATAGGAACTGTTTCTGCTATAGTGCCGCTTCTCCCCTGCATATATAGAGGCGGCATACCCTGCTCTCAACTGCAGGAATGGCGTAGTGGGCTTATTGAGCAGGTATCCTCGCACCTCCGCATAGACCGGTACGACCCATAGCGCTCCTACATAATTATTCGGATCGAACCCGTTGTCGTCGCTGTATCCCCTATCCTGATATTCTATACCCGTACCACCGCCTACGTACAGGTGGGGATTAAAAAAGTACCCGGCACCGCCATGTAATGCGTTCCTATTCCGGATGTCTCCCAGGAAATGGATGCCGAAGTGCGTATAATTAATAAAATTAGAGCTGCCACCATATTGGCCGTTCCACTCTAGGTACCAGTTGACCACATGTGTCGGTGCAGGGTCAAAGAATGGCTTTTTCTTTTTGTGGGTAGATGGCTCAAGACTGGCCTGCTGGGCTATCAGGCTGCTGGCCAGTATAATAAAGAGGGCGAGCAATAGTGATCTTCTTCTTTCCTGTATCATTATGGCTAAGATACTATATATAGTGCAGGTTTTGTACCCCACATAGATGAAGGCCGGTCCTTTTCTTAAACTTTCTTTGACTACATATTTGGACATTACAGAAAGAAGGCTATATTTGCAATCCGTTTTCAAAAAGTATTGAAGGCGTCACCGTCCTCTTTGAAATGATTTCGCTGCTATTCACTAAGTGTACCAACGCTTTGCGCACGACTTCATTTCTAAATCGGACATAAAACGAAGAAAAATGAAAGTCAAGGTACTCAACCAACTAGGAAAAGAAACAGGCAGGGAAATCGAACTCTCCGACGAAATTTTCGGGTCAGAACCCAACGATCATGCTATATGGCTCGCTGTACGCCAGCATCAGGCTGCGCTGCACCAGGGTACGCATAAGGCTAAGGAAAGGTGGGAAATATCCCGTACTACCAAGAAAGCCTTCCGTCAAAAGGGAACAGGCGGTGCACGTCGCGGTGATATGAAATCGCCTCTCGTACGTGGTGGTGCCAGGGTTTTCGGACCAAAGCCACACTCTTATGACTTTAAGATCAATAAGAAAGTGAAAGATGTAGCAAAGAAATCTGCCTTTGCACACAAAGTAAAAGACGGTAACTTCATCGTCGTAGATACATTCTCTGTATCTGCTCCTAAAACAAAAGACTTCGTCGCGATCCTGAAAAACCTCAACGTATCAGGTCTGAAATCACTGATACTGATCCACGAAGGCAGCGAAAACGTATTCCTCTCTTCACGCAATATAGCTAAGACAAATGTACTGCACGCCTCACAGGCTGGTATATTTGACGTCATGGACGCAAAGAAAGTGATCATCACAGAAGGCGCACTGAAAGAACTGGAGGCTAATTTAACTAACAACTAATCAATCTGAGGCAATGAGCAATATCCTTATCAAACCGATAATAACTGAGAAGTCTACCAAACTGGGTGAGAAATTCAACCGTTATGCATTCCGTGTAGACAGAGAAGCAAACCGTCTCCAGATCAAGAAGGCTGTAGAAAGTACCTATAATGTGAAGGTAGAAGACGTAAACACTGCTGTGATCCCGGGCAAACTGAAAGTGCGCCAGACCAAGCAGGGTGTAGCGAGAGGTATGAAAGCATCTTTCAAGAAAGCGTATGTCACGCTGAAAGAGGGCCAGACCATCGACTTCTACGGCACTGTGTAAATTGACAATGTATAATTGACAATTGACAACGAAAAAGGTAAACATTAATAAATTATAGCAGAAGCAAAACTGCTGATAACACAAAGCAACAACAAAATGGCAATTAAAAAATTCAGACCGACCACACCGAGCTTACGTCACACGACGTTGGTCACATTTGAAGACATCACCACCAGCACACCGGAGAAGAGTCTCCTCGCTCCGATGAAGCAGTCTGGCGGACGTAACAAAAGCGGAAAGATGACCATGCGCTATAGCGGCGGTGGGCACAAGCGCAGGTATCGTATCATCGACTTCAAGCGTGATAATGACGGTATACCTGGCAAAGTACTCACTATCGAGTATGATCCAAACCGTACATCATTCATCGCACTGATACAGTTCAGCAATGGTGAGAAGAGGTACATGATCTCTCCGCAAGGACTGAAAGTGGGACAATCAGTATTGTCCAGCAAAGATGCAGCACCTGAGGTAGGCAATACGCTCCCTATGGAGAATATACCCCTGGGCTCTATCATCCACAATATAGAACTACACCCGGGCCGTGGTGGCAATATCTGCCGCTCTGCCGGTACATCTGCACAGCTGATGGCTAAAGAAGAAAGATTTGTAGTAATAAAATTGCCTTCTGGTGAAGTGCGGAAGATACTGAAACAGTGCCTCGCTACTATCGGATCGGTATCCAATCCGGATCACAATCTCCAGTCGCTGGGTAAAGCAGGCCGTAAGCGCTGGCTGGGTGTCCGTCCTCGTACAAGGCCGGTAGCCATGAACCCTGTAGATCACCCGATGGGTGGTGGTGAAGGACGCGCATCAGGCGGTCACCCACGCTCTAGAAATGGTATCAAGTCTAAGGGCCAGAAGACACGTACTCCGCGCAAAGCATCTGACAAGGTGATAGTGCAGCGTCGTAAGGGTGCTATAGCAAATCAGAAGAATAAATAATCCAGACAACCCATAATAAGATAATAACATGGCAAGATCAATAAAAAAAGGACCTTATATAGCTCACAAGCTGATGAAGAAGGTCGATGCTCTCAACGCAGGTACCAAGAAGACCGTCATCAAGACATGGTCCAGGTCATCTATGATCATACCTGATATGGTGGGTCACACATTTGCAGTGCACAATGGACAGAAGTTCATACCTGTATATGTGACTGAGAACATGGTAGGACACAAGCTCGGCGAGTTCAGCCCTACACGTATATTCAAGGGACACGCATCTAAGAAAGTTAAGTAAGAAAGTAATAGATAAATCAAAATGGTCTATGATAGCAGCGCTGCTGAAATCATAAATCACAAATCAAAAATCATAAATAAATAGCAATGGAAGCAGTAGCAATGTTGAGAAACAATCCGTCATCACCACGCAAAACAAGGCTGGTAGTGGATCTGATACGTGGCAAAAAGGTCGAAGAGGCGCTCGCTATATTGAAATTTCATAAGAAAGAATCAGCAGGCAAGCTCGAGAAGCTGGTCAAATCTGCTATCAATAACTGGGAACAGAAGAACAGCCTCAAGCCTGAAGACCATGAGTTATTCATCAAGTCTATACAGGTGAATCAAGGTGCTACTATCAAGCGCTTCCTCCCTGCACCACAGGGCCGTGCATATCGCCTGCGCAAGCGCAGCAACCATATCACGATCGTGGTAGACAGCAAAGTGCCTGTAGAATTTGAATCAGCTGCAGAGGCAACTGAAGAAGCTGCAGGATAATAACAGAACGTCCAAAGACAATCATACTACAAAGCCCCTCATTGGGGCTTTTGTATTTTATACCTGGTAGAAGTTGTGACCGAATGTCATTACTCGCGATTGTTCCCTACGCTCAAAAAAAGCCTTATGTGGTTTTACGGTATTTCCGGATTTTCAATATAATCGTATATTGAGCTTTATTATAAGCCACTAAAATCACTCCATGTCAAGAAAATTTATCCCATCTGCAGTTATGATCCTGCTGATGTTTACTACTACGATAGGCTATGCACAAAGCAAAACAGCGGCCTCATCTATGACCGCCATAGAGCTCAACAATAGCTATTCATCTGTCAGCGATACGCTCTACCAGATGGGTACGCAATGGGGTACCGTGCTAAACGAAGTAATGACCAGCGGCGAATATGCTAAGCTGAAACCGGTACGCGCAGAGATGGAGCAGTTTATAGCGCGCAAGCAGAAAGAAATAAAGGCATCTCCTATCATAGGTGGTTCAGAGAAATTCAAAGAAGCGATGCTCAGTTTCCTCAACTTTGAAAGCAATATGACGACAAAAGCCTTCATGCCATTTGAGAAGCTCACTGCTGCCTCCAAAACCGATGAAGTAAACGCCATGATAGCCAATGTGACCACACTGAGCAAAGGTGAAACAGATGTATTGGCTGAGGTGCAGAAAACGCAGAGCGCCTACGCGACTAAAAACGGATTCGCTATCGAAAGCACTGAGCCTGCTAAATAGGCAAACCCTACTTTTTCTTCTTTTGCTTTGTAGCAGGCGGATGCAAGTCCGCCAATAAAAAGATAATAGGCACTACGACCACCACTTTTACCGCCTTGCCGTCATGTATGCCGGGAGTGAAAGGCGGAAATGACCTTACTACTCTGAGCGCCTCGGCGCTCAGGTCCCTCACATCTCCTTTCTGCACCACGATATTTTTTAGGTTGCCATATTCATCGACCAGAAACCGGACATCTACCCTGCCCTCTATGTTGTGGTTTCTGCTGTGCTCAGGATACTGGAGATGATATAGCAGATAGTGCCTCATCGAGTCATCTCCTCCGGGAAACTGCGGCATCTGCTCCACCAGATCATAGACCAGGCTATCCTCCTGGCAGAAAGCCCCCAGAGAGAACATCATCGCGATCAGAAGAAATAGCTTTCTCATAGTGATGAGATGTGACTATGATAAAGATAGGACTATTTCAACCCAAAGCCTATCGGCAAGACATAGGAAACCTTGACGTTTTTCCCCTGAAGCTTGCCCGGAATAAATTTAGGCAGAAGTTTTATGACTCTCATAGCTTCTGCATCATAGGATTTTTCCAATTTCTTCCTGATAGTAATGTCCGAGATGCTTCCATCTTCATTGACCACAAAGCCCACAACCACCCCACCGGATACGTCTGCACCATTGATGGGGTATTCCAAATTCTTATTGATAAAGGCTTTCAACGAATCATCACCGCCGGGAAACTGTGGCATTTTGTCGACCACATCGTAGATGTGCGGTACATTGACACGCGGCGGAGCGGCTTTGCTGATAGTGGCTACATGATCATCAGACGCAAGCTTAAAATTTATCGGGAGCATAAAGGAAACCTTCACTGGATTCGCTTCTCGCGAGCGGTTAAATTTCGGTAACAGCTTTACTACCCTGAGGGCTTCAGCATCCAGTTCCGGAGAAACACACCTGACCAGTACAAAGTCACGTGGTTGTCCGGCTTCATCAATCGTAAATTTAATGACCACCCGGCCCTCTATCTCTCGCGCTGCCGCAGAATCAGGGTATTTGATATTTGCCTGCAGAAATTTTATCATGGCTCCCTCCCCACCGGGATACTCAGGGAGATGGCCAAAATCACAAATAAAGGGTTTAGCCTCTGCTTCTTTGACATTGGGCGGCGGCGTATCCTGCGCGAAAGATGTGCAGGTAAAAAACAGGACAACGGAAAGAAAAATAATCCTGGCGGATAATTTCATGGGAGTATTTTTTCAGTATTGAATACCCGATCTAAAGTTCATCGGGATTAAATATTCCGTTTTGATCGGCTTGCCTTGGCGTAGACCGGGTTTGAAAGGCGGCAATAACCTGACGACCCGTAGTGCTTCCTTATTATATAAAGGATGCAGCGACTTCAGTATACCTGCATCGGATACATGTCCATTTTCATTGATAGTGATGCGAACAATGACCTTTCCTGATACTCCTTGTACATCTTCTCTATCAGGGAGAGAAAAATGATCTGCTATAAATCTCATAAGGGAATCCTCGCCACCAGGGAAAACTGGCATGACCTCAACATACACCAAAACCGGTTTCGTTTCAGACTTTTGCTGCGCAAAAGTAGAACGACAACAAGTGACTAAAATAATCAATAGAAGAAAAACAGCTCTCATAAGTGTTTATTACAAGATGCTGGCGCGATCAGGATTCCATAAAATGGAATAATTATCCCTCTTTTAGTGCGAGCCTGGCTTAACTGTGAAAGACAGGGATGACTCAACCCTGACAGGCTCCCCATGCAATGACCCGGGAACGTATCTAATCAGTTTTAAAACCCGTATTGCTTCCTCTTCCATGGCCTTGGACATGGGAGTGGCGAATGCGAAATCGCTTAGGCTACCATCTTCGTGAATGATGAACCGTACAGTGACCTGGAGCTTTTTTTCAGGTTCTCCTGCAGGAAACCTGAATTGTGCATTGATAAATTTATTTATCGGTGGCCGGTCGCCAGAATAAAATGACATTTTTGGTACGGATGTATAAATGACTTTGGCCTTTGTGGATCTGGGAGATAATACCACCGGAGGATCGTCTGCATTAGACAGAGCAAATGTCACAGGCAACATAAAGGTGACCTTGACCGCTTTACCCTGCTGTTTGCCTGGTTTGAAGTTCGGCATCAGTCGCACTACTCGCAGCGCTTCTGCATCCAGGCCCTTACTGACACTCTTTTTGATCGATATATCGGATAGGCTACCATCTTCATTGACTACAAACCCCACTACCACCCGGCCTTGGATGTCATTCTCGCGCTCCATGTTGGGATACATTATATTTGTTTGAATGAACCTCATCATGGCCTCTTCTCCTCCGGGATATTGCGGCATCACCTCCACGGCGGTAAATATTTTATCCTCGTGAGGAGTGATTACCACCGGTTCAGCGATGACCGGTGCACTATTACTCTGGCAGAAGGCATGGCAGCTAAGAAAGAGTGCCACAAATAGGATTGCGTTTTTCATGGTGTGTGATATTCGAATAACAAAAAATGATTACTTCTGCATCAGCCTGATCAGCGTACCGACCTTAGCCTTGAGTTCCTTGCGGTCTACGATGAAGTCGAGGAATCCATTCTCCAGCTGAAACTCTGATGTTTGAAAACCCTCAGGAAGCTTCTTGCGTGTAGTCTCTTCTATCACCCTCGGCCCTGCGAATCCTATCAGCGCTCCCGGTTCTGCGATATTGAAATCTCCTAGCATCGCAAACGAAGCAGTGACACCACCCGTCGTAGGGTTGGTCATTAATGATATGTACGGTAGTTTAGCTTCTGCGAGTTGCGTGAGTTTTGCTGAGGTCTTAGCCATCTGCATCAGCGAGAATGACGACTCCTGCATACGCGCGCCTCCTGAGCGCGAGATGATCATAAAGGGAGTACTGTTTGTGATAGCGTAGTCGATGCCACGGGCGATCTTCTCTCCCATCACGGAGCCCATAGATCCACCTATATAGCGGAAATCCATCGCTGCCACTGTCAGGTAGTATCCGCTTGTCTTGCCCGTCCCCACGCGCATAGATTCTTTGAGCCCGGTATTGGCTTCAGAGTCTATTATACGTTTAGCATATGGCTTGGAGTCTGTGAACTCCAGGAAGTCCACTGGCGTGAGATCGGCGAAAAGCTCTGTGTATTGATCTTCATCAAAAAGTATATTGAAGTAATCTTCCGCATCTACTTTCTCATGATAGTTGCAGTGCGGGCATGTATATAGATTCTCGGCGAGCTGTGTAGTGAGGTACACCTTTTTGCAGCCGTTGCATTTATGCCAGATGCCATCAGGAGCCTCGAGTTTCTGCTCCGTCGATGTCTCTACCCCTTTGCGCAGGCGCTTCCACCATGGCACTCTTTCTTGACTCATATTGACCTTTCTCCGCCCTTCCCTTATTGAGATGGGCTATTAGGTTACGAAATTACGCTATTGTCACTTCTTTGCTCAGGTATATATCCTGTATGGCATTGAGCAGTGCCACGCCTTCCTTGGTCGGACGCTGAAATGCCTTGCGGCCCGAGATCAGTCCCATGCCACCAGCACGTTTATTGATGATCGCTGTAGCTACTGCTTCCGCGAGATCCGACTCACCTGCCGATGCACCGCCAGAGTTGATCAGGCCTACGCGTCCCATATAGCAGTTGGCCAGCTGGTATCGGGTCAGGTCTATCGGGTGGTCTGTGGTCAGGTCGCTGTATACCCGTTTGTCAGTTTTACCAAACTTCAGTGCATTGTACCCGCCATTATTCTCAGGTAGCTTCTGTTTGATAATATCTGCCTGGATCGTGACACCGAGGTGATTGGCCTGGCCGCTAAGATCAGCTGCCAGAGAATAATCCACACCGTCTTTTTTGAAATTCTCATTGCGCAGGTAGCACCATAGTACGGTGGCCATGCCCAGCTCATGTGCGTATTCAAAGGCTTTAGCGACCTCTACGATCTGGCGCTTAGACTCTGGCGAACCGAAGTATATCGTAGCGCCCACGGCCACAGCGCCCATATTCCATGCATCCTTGATCTGGCCAAACATGATCTGATCGTAGCTGTTAGGATAGCTCAAAAACTCATTATGATTGATCTTCACGATAAACGGTATCCTGTGAGCGTATTTACGCGCTACAGATGCGAGAACGCCGAATGTCGACGCGACGGCGTTGCAGCCACCTTCTACAGCCAGTTTCACGATATTCTCAGGATCAAAGCAGATCGGATTTGGCGCAAATGAAGCGCCAGCCGAGTGCTCAATGCCCTGATCTACAGGGAGAATGGACACATATCCGGTATTTTTGAGCCTGCCGGTGCCAGCCAGTGCCTGGAGGCTGCGGAGGGTCTGTATATTGCGGTTGCTGTCTTTCCAGTAGCGCTCTACGAAGTCCCTGCGAGGCAGATAGAGAGAGTCTTTAGGAAAGGTCTTGGATTCATGAGAGAGCAGGTATTCGGCCTTTTGTTCGCCGAGGAGTTTTACTATTTCTTCTTTGGTCATTGAGCAGTTAATTTATGAGGGTGACAAAGGTAAAAAAATAGTATTCAATACAGAGCATTTCAGTGTAACACCCACAGAAAACACTCGAAAACTGCAATTTAAGGCCTCAAATTGACCATTTTACTTGCCTTTTTCATGATTTTAGGACTTCCACCTTCATACCCATTCGGCATAGATCAGCTTTTCAACTGCGCCACCCTTGCCCTTACTCCCTGCGCCAGATCCACAGACGAGTCGTGCACTGATCTGGCAAAATCCATAAACTCAGGATCATGAGCCTCCTTGCGTCCATTCTGGGAATTGATAGAGACCAGGCTGGTCCATTGGACCGCTTTGATGTGGCTTCCATCTTTATCATACATTACGGCTTCGATCGTGAGATGATAATCTGACAGGTCTATCAGTGATGTCCGGATCAGGACTTCTTCATTGTAGACCGCAGGCTTTTTGTACAATATCTCATGGTGGCCCACGACCCATGCCTGACCTTTCTGGTAATATTTGGTCAGGTCTATACCATAAGCGGACTTCAGATGATCCTCACGTGCATTGATGAAATAGTCCAGGTACCGTGAATTATTCAGGTGGCCGAGCGGGTCACAGTCATTGAAGCGGACGGTGTAGCTTGATTGAGGGTGCTTTTCCATGTTCTTTGTTTTATTTTAGACCAATCGGTCTTTTATTGATTAAAAAAATATTACCGTTTCAATTCGTTTTCAATACGGCTCTGCAGATGGTCCATGAGTCCGCCGAAAAGTTTTTTGTTCTCACCGATCCTGGTCATCATGATCCCGCCCTCGATCTGTGCTATGAATATCTCTGCTTCGCGCTTGGGATCTATGCCAGGCTTCAGTTCTCCGTTTTTTATCCCAAATTCAAAACACCTCTCCATAGATGCGATGAGGGAGGCCAATGCCAGCCTTGCTTTCTTCTTTAGAAAGGGATATGAGTCGTCGGCATCTATGGCCGTATTGAGCAGGACGCAACCGCCATCTATGGTGGGTTTCACCACGTACACACGGTAGAAATCGAGGATGGCCTTTAGTTTGCCTATGGCGGTAGTTTCCAGCGATGTTTTGGCC
>JAOQAO010000257.1 GCA_025963485.1 Bacteroidota bacterium
CTGCCTGACTCATCTGAGTTTAATATTCGCGGCACGCTAGCACTTGAGAAAGCTTGCCACGAAGCGGGGGTGAAGTTTGTATTTCTCTCTACCATGTCCGCTCATGGGGAAGCTATTTCACGCTACGGAAAACATAAATATGACATCGAGCAACTACTTGACAGGTCTAAAGACCTGATCTTTAAACTTGGACTCGTGGTAGGCAAAAAAGGTCTTTTTGATACCATTAAAACGGCCATCAGCAAAGGCGCGTTCATCCCGCTGGTAGGCAGCGGCAGCCAGCCGATACAGACTATCGCGGTCACAGATGTCTCCAAGATCATCGAGCATGCCGTAAAGAATAAAATGACCGGCGCTTACACTATCGGTACCGAGAAAGTCTATACACTACGCGACCTATACGCTGCTATTGCTGCCAGGTTGGGCAAGAAGCCTACCTTTGTTTCTGTACCTTATTTCGTAGTTAGCTTTGCATTGGGTACTATAGAAGCGCTTCGGATACCATTCAATGTATCTCAGGAGAATCTGCTGGGGCTAAAACAGCTCAAGGCTTTTGACACTAAGCAGGATTTGGAGAAGCTTAACGTGCCGATCATGGATATGGACGAGACATTGGATAAACTTTTCAATAAATAATATGAGCCAGGATCATCAAATACGGCAAACTGCCATAGACGGCGCGAGTATCCTGAGTTATTCGGCCCTGCTCAGTGATGTCTTTGGTAAACCGCAACTTTTTACCAAAGAATACCTGCAATGGCAATATGCTGACAATCCGGATGGCACTATCGTAGGCTTCAATGCTTATCAGGGGGAGACATTGGCAGCTCATTATGTCACACAGCCTATGGAGGCCGTGATCAACGGCATCAAGCTCAAAGGACTCTTATCCCTCAATACCGCTACACATCCCAATCATCAGGGCAAAGGCCTTTTTGTAAAACTCGCGGATCGCACATACACCTATGCTACTGAGCATGGCTACGACTTCGTGATCGGTGTCGCCAATCAAAACAGCGTGCACGGTTTCACTAAGAAGCTAGGCTTCCAACTCGTAGGGCAACTTCACGCATTGTTGGGAATGGGTGCTCTGCCATATACCGATGACCTGAGTGTATTTTCGTATTACAAGGAGTGGAGTTCAGAAGCGCTTGCATGGCGATTGAAGAATCCCTGCAATGCATATGGAGTATCCAATGACAGGAATATTGTGGTTTCATCAGCTACGGCGTATCCTATGATCAATGCTACTATTGGCACCTTTGATAAAAATAAGTACGCCGTGACACCGCGTCCTTCCTCGTTTTCTGTGCTAAATCTATGGGTCGGGGCCAACAGGAATATTACATCCAAAACAAATTTCTATTTTAACATCCCAAACAGGCTGCGTCCCGCACCTCTTTATCTCATTTTCAAAGCACTGAATAGCAGCATCGGCCCGCTCAATTTCAATGATGTTTACTTTCAGGCGCTAGACTTTGATGCGTATTAAGATCAGGGACGGCAATCATACAGGAATAGAATAAAATCTGCATCAGCAAAATATACATGCAAAAGGAGGAGGGAGTTAAATTAGTGTCCGTCGTCATACTAGGCTGGAATGGCAAGAAATACCTGGAGAAGTTCCTGCCATCTGTGGTGAACTATACCTCGCGTCCTGAATACGAGGTCGTATATGCGGATAACCTTTCCTCTGATGACAGCATAGATTACGTAGCCGCTAATTTCCCCACAGTCCGCATTATCCGTAATCCATCCAACAGGGGGTTTGCCGGAGGTTACAATGACTGCCTCAGTCAGGTCAAGTCAAAATATTATGTGCTTCTCAATCAGGACGTAGAGGTCACTGAGAATTGGCTCGATCCTCTCGTAGCCATGGCGGAGAGTGATGAGAGGATAGCTGCTGTCCAACCTAAACTACTTTCTTATAAAGAGAAAGACACCTTCGAATACGCTGGTGCGGCGGGTGGCATGATGGATTGGATCGGCTATGCTTTTTGCCGTGGACGGATATTTGACACGATGGAGAAGGACACAGGGCAATATGATGATAGCGTCGATATTTTCTGGGCCAGCGGTGCATCTATGTTTGTGAGGTCCGATGCTTATTGGCGCGCAGGTGCACTTGATGAGGCATTCTTCGCACATCAGGAGGAGATCGATCTCTGCTGGCGTATGAAGAACCTCGGTTATCGCGTAGTATACCAGCCCTTGTCCACTGTCTACCATGTAGGCGGCGGCAGCCTCCCTCAGGGTAATCCCAGGAAGACATTCCTCAATTTCCGCAATAACCTGATGATGCTCTACAAGAATCTTCCCTTTGGCGAAATGATATGGAAGATGCCTTTCCGCTTTGTGCTGGACTGGGTGGCTGCCTGGTATAGCCTCATCAAGAACAAGAATACGATAGACTTCAGGGCCATATTCAAAGCGCACTGGGATTTCATCATGCACCTGATCGGCATGAGTGTCAAGCGTCATGCTATCAAGGGTAAACATCCCGACCTGATGTACAATAAGAGCGTCGTATGGCAGCACTTCGTACTCAAGAAGAAGAATTTCTCTGACATAAACCGGCCATAACATGCTAAAGAAAATTGGTCGTTTCATCCTTAGATGCATCATTGCCTTTTTCATTCTTTCCATCGGCTCAGTGATAGTTTTTCGATGGCTACCTGTACCTGTCACACCGCTCATGCTGATCAGGTGTGTGCAACAGGGAATGGGTGGTAAACCCGTTAGAATACATAAGACATGGGAGCCTCTCGACAAAATATCCCCGCATCTCCAGCTCGCCGTGGTTTGCTCCGAGGACCAGAACTTCATCAGCCACACGGGTTTCGATATAAAAGCGATCCAGGAGGACATCGAATACAATAAGACGCACAAAGACAAACGCGGTGCATCTACGATCTCTCAACAGACGGCAAAAAACGTTTTCCTCTGGCCCTCCCGTTCCTTTATCCGAAAAGGATTTGAGGTGTATTTTACCTTCCTCATAGAAACCTTCTGGAGTAAAGAACGCATCATGGAAGTTTATCTAAATGTCATCGAAATGGGCGATGGCATCTACGGCGCAGAAGCAGCATCACAAGCATATTATAAGAAGCACGCTAAAGACCTTAATCCAAATCAGGCCGCCGCTATCGCCTCCATCCTGCCCGGCCCATTACTTTATAAGATATCTAGTCCTCCCTATTACGTCGTAGCTCGTCAGCACTGGATCATAGTCCAGATGGCCAACTTCGGCGGAGTGCTCAACTACAAGAATAAAGAAGAAGAATCTAAATCCACTAAGAAATAATATCAGGGATAGTTTGCAGGAGCCAGCCTTGTGAAAGCACTTATGGTTCTATAGCGTTCTTTGCCGCCCACCGTATATCCGAGCAGGGCTGCTCCTTTGTAGACGCAGGGCTTTTCTTTGGTGACGGGCTTAGGCTCCGGTACAGGATCGCGTTGAGGCATTACATTTAGAGCAAACGTTACTGAAACTGTATCCCCTTTTGTTGCATGATGATCATTGCTGACATGGTACTGGTCAGACTTCGTGGTCACATATTTATCACCTATCCATGCATCCTCAAAGGTGATCGCTTTCTTAGAAAGCAATACCACTCTCACGGTATATGAAGTCCCGTGACCACTCTGCGGCATACCTCCAGCCCACGACCTTTCCGTAGCATCCACTATTTTAAATTCTTTCTGCGCTTGCGCAAAAACGGATGAGAGTAGAAGAAATACAAGGACAGCAGAAGCTTGTTTCATAATTAGCGTGTATCCAATACTATTCCAGTATCTTGATGATAACTTCTTTTAGCAATTCGCCCTCCGTGACATTGTTATTGTTCATACCCTTAGAGCGCAGGTCATATTCCTCCAGTACATAGAAGATATACGCCAGCTTCTGGCTGGAGTATTTAGCCGCCGCAGCCTTATAGTCCTTGACGAAATACGGACTAACTTTCAGCGCGCCTGCCAGCTCATTATCAGACTTCAGTTTATTATGCGAAGCTACGAAGACCTTCGAGAAGAAGCTTTGCAATGTCCCCAGCACCAATGGCATCGGGCCATTCTTGGGATTGGCGACGAAGTAGTTGACTATTTTATGCGCCTTGGTCACATCCTTATGCGCCAGCGCATTGCTTAGCTCAAATGAATTGTACTCCTTACTGACACCGACACCTTTCTCTATATCATCTTTTGAGATGACAGCGCCTTTGGGTTTATTGATGATGAGTTTGTCTATCTCATTGGATACGGTAGAGAGGTCCGTGCCGGTATACTCTGCGAGAAGCGCAACGGTATCGTCATCCATCTTGTATCCCTTGCCTTTGATATAGCTCTTGATCCACGAACCCATCTGGTAGTCGCGCAGGGGAGTAGATTCAAAGTAGATGGACTGCTTTTGAATTTCTTTGCCAAATGATTTCCTTTTATCAGGCAGGCCATGCTTATAGGCCATCACCAGGATAGTAGACTTTACAGGGCTTTTGAGGTATTGCAGGATGCCGTCTATTTCCTTGAATGACTGCGCCTCCTTGATGATTACAAGTTGCTTGTCACTCATCATCGGTAGCCTGCGGCAGGTCTCGATCACTATCTGAGCAGTAGCGTCCTTGCCGTATAGTATTGTTTGGTTAAATGCTTTTTCACCTTCTGTCAGCACATTTGCCTCGATGGCATCTACCAGTTGGTCTATAAAGAAATCCTCCTCACCGCAAAAGAAATATACTGGAGAGAAGTTCTTGTTTTTGATGCTCGTCATGAGCGGTTCGAAGTCGTGGTCTTTTTCTTTGGCCATGTCAGATCGTCGTATTAAAATTTAAGGTGCTTCACGGTGAGCCCGTTATTGATCAATTGCTGTAATGATGCGATACCTATCTTGAGATGTGTATCTACGTAGTTTGCTGTCACGCTCGTATCGCTGATATCTGTCTTGACGCCCTCCGGTACCATCGGCTGGTCAGATACGAGCAGCAGCGCACCCGCTGGTATCTCATTTTTGAAGGCCGTGATAAATATCGTAGCCGTCTCCATATCTATCGCCATAGCACGCACCTCACGCAGGTATTCCTTAAAGGTCTCATCCCACTCCCATACTCGGCGGTTGGTCGTATAGACAGTGCCTGTCCAGTAGTCCTGGCCGTAGTCACGTATGGTAGTAGAGATCGCTTTCTGTAGCGCAAAGGCTGGCAGGGATGGCACCTCCGATGGGAAGTAATCATTCGATGTTCCTTCCCCACGTATCGCCGCGATAGGCAGGATGAGGTCACCCACATTGTTCTTCTTCTTCAGCCCGCCACACTTTCCGAGGAAGAGTACAGCCTCAGGCTCGATAGCTGATAGTAGGTCCATCATGGTAGCCGCATTGGGGCTGCCCATGCCGAAGTTGATGATCGTGATGCCATTGGCTCGTGCAGAGCGCATCGGACGATTGAGGCCCATGACCTCTACGTTGTGCCATTCGGCGAACATGGTCACATACCCGTCAAAATTGGTCAATAGGATAAACTTGTCAAAGTCCTTCAGCTCGCGGCCCGTATAGCGCGGCAGCCAGTTGTTTACTATGTCCTGCTTGGTCTTCATTTTGGCTGTTTGTATATGTATTTCATTATCAAATCTTCAAATTGCCACATCCTCAAATTATCTATTGCCATGCTAATTACGCAATTTTGGCCTGAATTGAATTAACACCCGTTGACAACAGTAGTATTTGGAGAATACGCCTTCCGGTTTAAGGAGGACAAAGGAATCAAACAGATCTTTGACCCTGTACGGAGAAAGTATGTGGCGCTCACCCCCGAGGAGTGGGTCCGTCAGCATATTTTGCACTATCTCATGGAGAAAGGCTACCCTGCTTCACTCATAGCCATAGAGCGGGGCATAGATGTCAATGGTACTTCTAAACGCTTTGACATCGTCGTATACGACCGCGATTCACAGCCGCTGATCCTCATAGAGTGCAAAGCCCAATCCGAACCACTCGATCACCACGTGGTTATGCAGGCCGTGGGCTACAACCTTTCCGTCAAAGCCCAATACCTCTGGCTCACAAATGGGACTCACACCTACTTCATCCGCCTCAGCGACGGCAAAGTGCTGGACGAAGTACCTCCTTTTGCAATGTAGCGGTTTACTTCTCTCAATACCCAATACTCACTACTCAATACTATTTCCGCTATTTTCGCCCCATGTCAGACAATAAGCGCAAGATATTCAATGACCCCGTGCATGGCTTTATCACCATTCCACATGAGCTCATCTTTGATATCATCGAGCACCCATACTTCCAGCGTCTCCGCCGTATACAGCAGTTAGGCCTCAGCAGCTATGTATATCCGGGAGCTAATCACACTCGTTTTCACCATGCGCTAGGTGCCTTTCATCTTATGCGCAAGGCCATCTCCATCCTCAAGATCAAGGGCCATGCGATCACGGAGGAAGAAGAGCTCGCAGCAAATATTGCCATCCTCCTACACGATATAGGCCACGGCCCGTTCTCACACACACTGGAGAATATCCTGGTGAAAGATGTCCATCATGAGGAACTCTCAAAGATCTATATGCACCGCCTCAATTCTCACTTTGGTGGTAAGTTGACTATGGCTATATCTATCTTTGAAGGAAAGCATACTAAGAAATTCCTCCACCAGCTAGTATCCTCACAGCTCGATGTGGACCGCCTCGACTACCTCACGCGCGACAGTTTCTTCACAGGGGTCAGCGAAGGGGTGATCTCCTACGATCGCATCATTGAGATGATGAATGTCAGCGGCGACGAACTGGTCATCGAGAAGAAAGGCATCTATTCCATAGAGAACTTTATCATATCCCGCAGGCTTATGTATTGGCAGGTTTACCTGCATAAGACAGTAGTCTGTGTAGAGAATATGCTCGTCCGCGCCATAGAGCGTGCCCAGCAGCTCAGAGCCAATGGAGTAAAGATGGACGCCTCCCCGGCACTCACATATTTTTTCGATCATGCGGTGAAGGTTTCTGATTTCACAGACGACCATGAAGTGCTGGAGCTGTACTCGCGTCTGGACGATATGGACATCATGTCCGCCCTCAAGTACTGGCGACATTCAGATGATCCTATACTGCGCTTGCTATGCGCCTCGATACTTGATCGCCGCTTGTTCAAAATACAGATGCGCGCCAGGCCTTTTGCCCAGAGCGAAGTGGATGCTATCATCGCCGAAGTAGCCCGTGAGTATGGAGTGAGCCTGGAAGACGCCAGCTATCTCGCATGGACCGACTCCACTACGAACCATGCCTACAACCCCGCCGAGGACCGTATCAGCATACTCACTTCAGATGGCCGTGTCACGGATATAGCCCAGGCCTCTGACCAGTTTAATATCACCGGCCTCTCCGAACCAGTGGTCAAGTACTACCTTTGCTACCCCAAAGGAATGGGCATTGTCTTGAGTTAAGATACTTCTTAGCCCTTTTCCTTCTCTTCTTTCGCGTCTCCCGTCACAGGCGTGATCGTATAGGTAGGGTAGTCGTATAATTTCTCCTGTGCAAATGCCTTAGCCTCCTTTTCACTTTCGAAGACCTTTTTCAAAGTGCCATTGGCGTTTGCTGCTTCATATTTATATTGGGTAGCCATCAGATATGTTTTGGGGAAAAGAACAAATCTTGTTCCAAAGGTCTATTTTCACCATCCAATTAAAGTATCGGCATCATGAGAAAACCAACACTCATTTTTATCTTACTGACCTATTTCATCACTATATTATCTGCTCAAAGTAGTCCCGAGCACAAACCCTTCGTCCTCGGTATCACAGACCAGATCAGGTCTGCCGAACTCGGTGAGATGCGCACGCTCAACATCTACCTCCCTCAGGGCTATACAGACTCAAATACCACTTACCCTGTCATCTACCTGCTCGACGGTGGGGCAGGGGAGGACTTCGTGCACATATGTGGTATCGAACAGTTCTTATCGGAGATAGTAGATACGATGCCGAAGGCTATCATAGTAGGTATAGCCAATACGGACCGCAAGAGGGATTTCACTTTCTCTCCCGTCTCAGACAAGGACAAAAAGCTCGTGCCTACGGGAGGAGGCTCAGCTAAATTCATCTCCTTTATCGAAAAGGAACTCCAACCGTACATCAACAGAAAATACAAAGCCGGTAAATCAGCCACCCTCATCGGGCAGTCCCTTGGAGGATTGCTCGCCTCTGAGATACTGGTGAAAAAGCCCGAACTTTTTGACCGCTACCTCATCGTCAGCCCCAGCCTATGGTGGCACGACGAGTCACTATTGGCAGATGCGCCCGAGTGGCTTGGCAAAAAGCTCACAAAGGAGACGCGCGTTTACATCGCCGTAGGCAAAGAGGAAAAGCAGATGCAGGAGGATGCAAAGAAACTCGCCGACCTACTCAAAACATCCGGCAAAACAAATCTCAAAGTGGATTACAATTTCATGCCCGAGGAAAATCACCTGACCATTCTGCACAACGCAGCCTATAAAGGATTCGAAGTGTTATTCTCTAAGAAGTAAGGAATAATTATTTGCCGTCCACCACATTTGTATTAATTCCCAAATTCTGAAAATTCTGATTCAGACAATGCTCGAATACAAAAACGCGCAATCGTCACCGCGCGTTTTTGTATTCGAGTCTTCCCCTTCGGGAAGATTTTAATGGGGTCGCCTTTACTTCCTTACCAATCTAAATGTACTGCTACTATTCTGTCCTGATACACGCATTATATATATACCCGTACTCAGTTCAGGCATCATCACCTGAGTATTTTCAGACGGCTGTGGTACCGCAGTAGAGTAGTATTGTCTTCCTGTTACATCAAGTAGTTGCATTGTATATTTCTCACGGCTATCAAGCCCCGAGAGCGTGACAGATGTGTTGAATGGATTTGGATAGACAGAGATACCGATGCCTCCTGACATTTCAGTGATCCCCACGCCCGCAGTATGGTATATCCATAGCTCATCACCGATAGAGTTAAAGTTTGCCTCGACAAGTAGATTTCCGTTATATAAACAGTAGGGAACGAGCCCCGCAGCATTTGCCATTGGGCTTGCATTCGGCGCGACAGCCGGTGAGATCATATGGGTACCGGCGCTGGTGCCGTCAGTGGTCCATAGCTGGCGGCCACTTGCTGTATTAGGAGTTGCCGTGAAGATCAGCTGCCCGTTATATGTGATAAATTTGATGGGCAGGGCATTATCGGGTGTTATGTCAGAAAGTATCTTGACCAGTGTGGTGCCTGAGGGTGTACCGTCACTGCTCCATAACTGGTGTCCGTTTACACTGTCATTGGCAGAGAAGTATAGCTTCCCATTCAGTATACCGAAGCCATAGTATCCGGCATAAGAGCTTCCGGGTCCCGGCAGTATATCCTTTACTATCGTTGTCCCGGCTGTTGTGCCATCCGTTTGCCATAGCTCATAGCCGGCCCCCGTTCCTGGGCTATAAGCTGCGAAATATAACTTTCCCCCCATAGCCACGAAGCCAGTGTTGGCACCAGCGCTCGAACTACCGCTGCCCGTATTGATATCCTTTAGCATAGAGGTACCTGCCGGCGTACCATCTGATATCCAAAGTTCATATCCATGTACGCTGTCAGTGGCACCCATGATCAGATTCCCATTGAGGGGAGTCACACAGTATGCAGCACCACTACCGGGGCCCGGCAGCATGTCGGCAAATATAGCTGTGCCTGCAGAAGTACCGTCCGTAGACCACAGTTCTGTGCCATGCACGCCGTCATCAGCTCTGAAGTAGAGCCGGTTATTATAAAGATTAAATCCGGTGATCAGTAGTCCATTCTCCAGGTCTGTTTGATATCCTACAGGATTGGATGAGATAGGTCCCGGTTGGATATCCTTGAGCAGAGAGGTGCCACCGGGAGTACCGTCACTGACCCACAGTTCCTGACCTGCCGACCCGTCATTAGCAGAGAAGTATAGCTTGTTATTCATCACCGTTGTATTGCTGATCGCACCGGATGTAGTGCCGGGATTTATATCCACCACCATCGTTGTGGTAGTCCCATCAGTGGTCCAAAGCTCTGAGCCGTGGATACTGTCATCAGCGATGAAAAACAGAAAATTGTTAGCTACGATAAAGCCATACGGGTTTGAAGAGCCTGGTCCTGGGAGTATGTCTGATACCAAATGTGTGCCTGCCTGCGTACCATCCGTGACCCATAATTCGGTGCCTTGTGCATTACTGCCTGTGGCCGCAAAATAAACTTTCCCGTTGTATTCCGTCATAGACATTGGTACAGCATCACCCGCACCAGTGAAAATATCAATAGACGAAAATGTCTGCGCAAATCCCCGATTTGCAAATAAGCAGAACGCCGATAAAAGTAAGAAGGATATTTTTTTCATAACACGATTTTTTAATGTGAAGGAAAATCTTGATATGCGATTTTATACTACAAAAATAATGCCTCCGCGCACCCCATTTCCCCCAAAAGAGCCCTTTCGTGATGTTTTTTATTGCCACTTATATTGTATCTATTTGATAATAAGCGCATTGATAGTCGTTTTGAGACAAGGATAGAAAACCACATTTTGACATGTCCTTTATCTTCCTTTTCTGCAGCTTTCTGCCTATATTTGCACTCCCTTTTCCAAGAGGGATTTAATTCAATAACAAAACTCGCGTCCCTCGGGCGAGAATAAACAATAACAAGGTCATTCAGAATGTCTGAAGAAACACAACAAGTGCCTGAAGCGCCAGCGGCAGAAGCACCCCAAAAAGA
>JAOQAO010000119.1 GCA_025963485.1 Bacteroidota bacterium
AGCAGTTGATCTTGAAGCCTGTGCTCATTTGTTTCCAGACCTGCTCGATCTGTATGGCGAGCTCGCGTGAGGGAACGACTATCAATATCTGTACACCGGCTTTGTCCTTTTGCAGTAACTGCAATGCGGGCAATAGAAAGGCGAGCGTTTTGCCGGAGCCGGTGGGGGAGATGAGTACGACATCGTTGGGATGTGGCACGGCTTCTACCATGGCTTTCTGCATGTCATTCAGCGCTTCTATTTTGAAGTTGGTTAGTATTTGTGAGTGGTCCATGGTTTTAATTAAAGTGATGTGGTGACAGGTGAAATACAAGTGGCGGGGTGAGGAAGAGAAATGCAAGAAACGGGCGAATTAAATCGTTGAAGCAAAGACGCTGCTTTACCTCTCCCGGCCTCTCCTAAAATAGGAGAGGGGGAATACAAGAACGCAGATGGGGTATATTTTATATTAATCTGTTGCACTTTCTGGTTGCTTCTGTTCTGTGAGGTCGAGGCGGTAGTGGCCGATGACCATCTCCTCGTCGAGGTCGACGACGATGGTGATGAAGACGTCTTCATTGTCTGTCGGGAGAAGGACGTGCTCGAATGTTTCGTCTTCATTCATATAGACGATCTCTACTTCTTCATTAGCCAATACGGATTGAGCTACGATGTTTTGTTTAACGAGGTGGGTGACGTAGGGCCATATGTCTACCGTGGCGTCAGTGGTCTCTGTGACGTCGATCATTTCTTCGGACATGGTGTCCATAAATTCTTCAAAGGATAATTCGGTGGTCATTGACCTGTCTTTCTGTTCCATTTTTAGACCTCACCCATCTGCCTTCGGCATCTTCCCTCTCCGAAGGAGAGGGAAGAACCTATTGAGTGGGATTTTGTTTTTAGTTTGTTATAAGATTTAATCTTGAAATTCTTTGTTCGCTGAGAGTCCTTACCCATCTGTCCTTCGGAAGAAACTGCTGAGCAAGTTTCTCTGTTTTAGTTTATTCTTCAATAAAAAAGCGAGATCATTTGATCTCGCTTTCGGTAATATTATTTGAGGTTTTTTATTCTGCGTCACCTACGTGAACCAATATACGTCCGCAGTGCTCGCAAGTGATGATACGGCGTTTAGAGCGTATCTCAGCCTGGCGCTGTGGTGGTATCTTGGCATAGCATCCACCGCATGAGTCACGCAGTACTGCTACGACTGCGAGGCCATTGCGATATGCACCGCGGATACGGTGGTATGCTTTGAGCAGGCGGTCTTCTACTTTCTTAGCTGCTTTGTCAGACTCTTTCTTGAGTTCGTCTTCTTCTTTCTCTGTCTCAGCTATGATCTTGTCGAGTTCTTTCTTCTTTGTCTTGAGTTCTTTCTCACGCGTCTTGATATTCTCTTCAGTCTCTTCGATAAGGCTTTTCTTCATATCGATCTTTGCAGTAGCATCGCCGATCTTCTTTTCAGAAAGCTGAATCTCGAGCTTCTGGAGTTCGATCTCCTTGCTGAGCGCTTCAAACTCACGGTTGTTCTTTACCGAGTTTTGCTGCTTTTCGTAACGAGTGATAAGCTCCTTAGCCATCGCCTTGGCATTCTTGCGGTTTGCCATTTCCTCATCGAGTTCTGAGAGCTCTTCGTTGAGGTTGGTCAGACGGACATTGAGGCCGGTGATGACGTCTTCGAGTATTTGTACTTCCTCAGGTAGCTCACCTTTGAGGATCTTGATCTTGTCTACTTTTGTATCTATTTGCTGGAGGTTCCAGAGCTGATTCAGTCTTTCTTCTACTGATAATTCTTTTTCTTTTGTTGCTGCCATTCTTAGATGTAGTTTACTGGATTGGTATCCACTTTTGATAAAAGGAACGCAAATGTAGCGAATTTTCCTGACAATTGCCTATATAATAGAGAAGGGGTGAACTGCTCACTCTCATAGTGGCCGATGTCGGCCAGGACGATCTGCCCGTCGGCGTCGAAAAATTCGTGATATTTCACGTCAGATGTAATGTAAATATCTGCTTTTGAGGCAATTGCATCTGTAAGGAGGAAGCGGCCTGCTCCGCCACAAACCGCCACGGTTTCCACCGTTTTGCCTCGAAGGGGGGTATGTTTGATGACACCCGCTTTGAGTTGCTTTTTGACCTTTTTTAGGAACGTGGCCTCGTCCATCGGCTTTTTTAGCCTCCCGATCATGCCAGCGCCGATGTTATTTAACTCATTATCAATCGAAATGATGTCGTAGGCAACTTCCTCGTAGGGATGGGCCTTTAGAAGGGCCGCAATGACCTGATGCTGAAGGTAAGCCGGGAAAATAACCTCCAGTTTCACCTCGTCGACCTGCTCGAGTTGGCCTTTTTTGCCAATGGTGGGGTTGGAGTGCTCATCGCCTTTGAAAGTGCCCATGCCGGCGGAACTGAAGGTCGTCTCGGAATAATGACCGATATGTCCTGCGCCGGCATCGCAGAGTGCTTGCCTGACGCGCTCATGATCGGCGACGGGGGTGAAGGTGTAGAGCTTTTTGAGGATACCTTTCTTAGGAGCGAGGATGCGGTAGTCGATGATGTCGAGCTTTTCGCAGATCATGGCATTGACGCCGTGCATGACATTGTCATAGTTGGTATGAATAGCGTAGATGGCTATGTCATTTTTGATGGCCTTCATAACTACGCGCTCGACGTATGTCTTGCCGTTGAATTTTTTCATGCCTGAAAAAACGATCGGATGGTGAGCTATGATGAGCTGGCACTTCTCGCGAATGGCCTCGTCTACGACGGATTCGGTGCAGTCGAGTGTGAGGAGGGCTTTTTTTACCGTCGCATCTTTGGAGCCGACTATGAGGCCGCTATTGTCGTAGCTTTCCTGATAAGAAAGCGGGGCGATGGATTCGAGATAGCTGGTGATGTCTTTGATCTGCATATGCTATGTGGTATTGAGTAGTGAGTATTGGGTATTGAGATAATACACCTGATTTTGGTATTTTGTAAAAGTAAAAATAAAATGGACGGCCGCGGTAGATCGCATCTATGCGAGAAGGGCCATGAAAACTGTAGTCTATGAGAAAGAGTATGCTTCTTTTTAGTTTATTTTTTTACCTTGGGCAAAGTTCATTCTGCCAGTCGGTGACAGATACGTCCTCGCGTACTATGCAACAGATGATCGCCGATAGCCTGATGCGTGTATTTGCACAAAAGGGATATCCGGCATCTTTTTTAGACAAAGCTACTATGTCTACGCCGGCGCTGAGCGCACTGCCAAAGGGCTATAATCCTCATCTGAATATTCAAATGCTAGACAGCTCGGAACTGTTGACAGTGTTGTCCCACGATACCTCTGCAGCGAAGAGCGTACTGCTTTGGGCCTGCTGGAGCGATGCGGCAGTGACAGAGATGCTGAAGAATAAGTATCTCTTCGACACTAAGAACTATGCCATCTACCTGGTTTCTGCAGATATCAATAATGACAGACAACGAGATACGATAAACTCCTTTGTGACCTATCTGGGTGTGTCAGATCGAGTGTATCAGATCAGGAGTGCGCTCGATATGTCGGATATGCAAAACGGTAAAGGCATAGACCGCTTCCTGTCGTCCATGACACCGAGAGACAGAGGACCATCATCAAAAAATGCCTGTGCGGGCCTGCCGTATGCGATCATCTATGATAGGCACAATAAAATGATTGCAGAGATGTATGGCCATTTTAATTTTTCGGAGTTGGGGAAATACACCAGATAGTGGGGATCACCAAAAGAAAGAAACTACCTTGACCAGGTCGGGATGTAGGGATATGGCAACGGGGCAGGTAAGGGCTGTATTCTCCATGATCTTTTTGTCTTTGTCAGAATAATCACCTACAGGCATGTAGATGTCTACATTGATCTCTGCTATGCGGCGCGGGTCGGATGCCATGATCTTCTTTACTTCTGCGCGGGTGCCGTCAATGCTGATACGCATCTGCATGGCTTTTATACCCATGGTGGTGACCATACAGCTGGCGAGGGCTGTGGCTACGAGATCAGTAGGGGAGAATGCTTCGCCTTTGCCGTGATTGTCTGAGGGAGCGTCGGTGAGGATCTCGGTGCCTGACTGGATGTGGGTACAGTGGGTGCGGAGCTGGCCTTCGTAAACTATCTGTGCTGTCATGGGAGTGTCATTGCTTTAATTGACAATTTACAATGTACAATTGACAATTTGAAATCTGCTTAATGGAATGGCCTATCAGTGGGAAACTTAATCGAAAAAAGCTTAGATTTGTGTAGATGAGAAAAGTGGTCCTTTTTATGTGCTTTGTGGCGCTGATGGGTGCTGGTATGAAGCTGTCAGCGCAGAAGGTGGAAAGCCCCAAACTGCAGGCGCAGAAGGACTATATGTTTAAAAGGCAGATGGTGGGTGGTATCAGACTACAGTCCACAGGTTTGGGATTCTATCTCGAATATGGCCTTATCAAGAACATTTACCGTACGCACCTTTTTCTGCTCGAGTATGAGTGGCACATAGACTACAGGGATAAGAAATCAAAGGCATATCCTATCTATACGCAGACTGGCAGGGACTACTATTTTGGCGTGCAGAACAGGTTTCATGAGATCCGTTTTTCTTATGGTTTTGAAAAGGCTATTGCTGACAAGGCGGCCAGAAATGGCGTTAGGTTGAGCTGGGTAGGTTTCGTGGGCGGGGCACTGGGTCTGGTGAAACCATATTATCTGAATATAGACTACCTGAATACTGATCCCAATACCCAGGTTTTTCATCCTTATAACATAGTGGCTCAAAAGTATTCGGCGGCAACGAAGTCTGTCTTTCTGGACCCAAACGTGATAGATGAGGCATCTCCCATCAGCAAAGGCCTCAGTGAGATGAAACCTGTGATAGGGGGGCATGTGCGTACGGGGTTAAACTTTGATTGGGGTACCCGCGATGCTTTTGTGAAATCTATAGAGGCGGGTGTATCGCTGGATATTTTCTATAAGAAGATACCGATCTATGTCAATGAGAGCTCTAATCATTTCCTATTCCTTGGATTGTATGTGTCCTTTCACATAGGGAAGCGCTGGTAACGGCCCCAAACCCCCAAAGAAGGCTTTAACAGTAGTGAATAATCAGATAGTCCAGGTAGTTACTCCAATATTTGTAAAGGTATAGCGCATTACTTTTCCTCCAAGCTGATTGAGGGATGAGATGACGTTGTATTTGGTAGTGTATGGTGCATAGAATATCATGAAGCCACCACCTCCTGCTCCGCTGATCTTGCCGCCTGTGGCACCTGCATTCATAGCGGTCTCATAGATGGAGTCTATCTGAGGATTGCTGATGCCATCGGCCATCTGCTTCTTGTGCTGCCAGCTATCATGGAGGATCTCGCCTATCTTGTCGATCTCACCGCGCAGGAGGGCTTCCTTCATTTTCTGCGATTGCTCTTTGAGATTGTGCATGGCGTCTATCGACTTTTCATTTTTGGCCGAGACGTTTTCCCTTTGTTTCTCGATGATAGAGGAGGAGAGCCGTGATGTCTCGGTAAAGAAAAGCACGAGGTTGTTTTCCAACTCGTGCAGCCATTTTTCTTTGACGCGAAGCGGATTGACTATTACTTTATCATTGGCGAGGAACTCCATGAAGTTGACACCGCCAAAAGTCGCTGCATACTGGTCCTGTTTGCCTCCGGCCATCCCGAGGTCTTCGCGTTCTATACTGTAAGCCAGATGTGCAATGTCATATTCGCCAAGTGGCAGTTTAAGCCACTCTACAAATGCACCGATAATAGCAACTACTAGCGTAGATGAGGATCCCAAGCCAGATCCCGGAGGTGCATCGACAAAAGTAGTGAGCTCGAATGATAAAGGCCGGTGCGTAAAATCGCGCACGATACGATTGTAGATGCCTTTGGCCAGGTTGAGATTGCCATCTATGGCGAGCTGCTCGGTTGAGTCGAGTTCATAGTTTTCGCCCCGGTCTGTAGCGATAAGGATGATCTTGCCATTATCGAGAGGCTTGATAGTGGCATATGCATACATGGCGATAGTGGCATTGAGTATGGCACCCCCAAACTGATCCGAATACGGGCTCACATCAGTGCCGCCACCCGCCAGCCCCAATCGCAGTGGGGCTTTGCTCCTTATTATCATAATGCTCTTTGATTATTATGCCCTAAATATAACCTCTTTGCACAAAACCTCATGTATTCAGGTTCCTTTATAAAAGCAAAAGCCCCCTCAAATGAATGAGAGGGCTTTTGAGGAAAAGGTTAGTTCCGGAAATTATTTAACCGTAATACGCTTGTTTATGTTGCCGTTGGTGGTTTTTACATTGACGATGTAGATACCAGTGGCGATAGAGCTGAGATTGATCGGCCTGGATAGCTCTTTCACTGACCTGTCAGTACTTTCAAATACTTTATTGCCGGTCATATCAACTACAGATATGGTGATATCTGATGCAGATTCGAGTGATACTGATGCTGTAAATACTCCATTGGAAGGATTAGGATATACAGAGAAATCAGTAACTCCCATGGTCAAGTCGTTGATACCTGCGATAGTCACGGTGCCAACGCCGGTGCAACCATTATTGTCAGTAGCAGTGACTGAATACGAACCAGCTGTCAGGCCAGTAACGGTATCGGTAGTCTTGACAGGGGTAGTATTCCATGAGTATGTATAAGGGGCGACGCCACCTGTTGGAGTGGCCCATGCTGTACTGCTGGTATGACCAGTAGCTACAGTGATAGTAGGGCATGTTACAGATGTTTTACAAACAGTAGAGAGAATATAATTTCCTATTACCAGGTTTGAAACGCTGTCTACAGAGATGTCACCACCTTCAGTATTGATCCATGCCCTGCCACGTCCTGTAGAACCATCGTTGCTGAGCAGTGCCAATGAGTCACCAGTGACTGTTGGCACACTGATCATCACATAGTAACCTCTGCCAGGAAGAGTGGCCTGGTGAGTAAAGGCAAAGAATGCTCCACCCTGATTTGCAATGATCGCACCAGTCGTAGTACTTGCTGAATCTATCGGGTTAGTGCCGAGTCCGATGCCTCCAAAAGCTGCAGTGCCAGTAGTGTCATATACATATGCGGTGACAGGGAGTATAGAGTCGGAATGCGCCGCGTTGAGTTTGATCACGCCATAAAAAGCCGTCGCTGAGGTAACATAGCTACCCGGTGATGGAGCAGAAAAGAGTTCACCCACTGATAATACTTTGAAGTAGGTCGTACCGCCACCGAAAAGGGCTCCACTACCTGTGATGTATCCCACGTTTCCGGAAGCCCATGTGTAAATAACGGCGTTAGTATCCGCTGAATTTAAATTAATGTTTATGAGCGTATCGCAAACTGTAGCCCTCGAAGCTGATGCTTCGGCTGGCGAATGCAGGGAGCTAAAGCTTTTGTGAGCGCTAATAGTGCCAGATGCATGAGTCAGCGTACCTGCGATAGCAGAGAAGCTTAATGCGCCTATTGCAATAACAGAGAAGAAAAATTTTTTCATGTAATGAGATTTTGTTTGTTTAATAAAATGGATGATAATAATAACGATTATTCATTGATATTCAGATGGGATTACAGAAAAATGGAGGATTTTACCGGTGAAAAGCATAGCTCTCAATGTTAAATTACATTTCTGTGACTTTTCTGATATTGTCTATCATCGCTGCCCAGGTATATTTGGCCTTTTCCGTTTTTATATTTTCGGAGAAGATGTATTCCTTATGTTCAGCATAGAATTTATGTAGGTATTCAGCTATAGATGAAGGATCGGGATCGCAGACATATCCTACCCTGTCATGAGGGACTATCTCGGGCAGGCCACCTACATTGCTCACGAGCATGGGCCGATTGAAATGATAACATATCTGTGTGACTCCGCTTTGTGTGGCGTGCTTATATGGCTGTACGACCAGATCAACCGCACAGAAATAATAACGGACCATATCATCCGGGATAAAGTCAGTACGCAGTATCACTCTATCCCTGATACCCAACTGATCAATAAGGTCCAGATAAGGTTGAGCATTATTGTAAAACTCTCCGGCTATGATCAGCTCGACGGAAGTTTCCCTGACACGCGGATCGGCCATAGCCTTTAGCAAAAGATCGAGACCTTTGTAATCGCGGATAAAGCCAAAGAACAAAATGTACAATCCATTCATCTGAAGGCCTAGTTTTTCTATAGCCTCTGCTTTATTGACTATGGGGCCAAAGTTGTCATAGAGAGGATGCGGTGAGAATATCTTGGGCTTATTTTTGTCAAATTTATCGAGATCGTCCAGTACCGATTTTGATTGTGCTATGAACCCATCGACGCTATTGACGAAATATTTGGAGAGTGCGAAGTCACCTATGCGCTTCTCATGCGGGATGATATTATCGATAACTGATACGACTTTTGTTTTTTTATTGCCCCTGACTATACGCGCTATCGTACCCAGGCAGGGTGCCATAAATGGCAGCCAGTATTTAATGACAAGTAAGTCGGCTTTGAGTTTTTTGATCTCACGGCCTACGCTCCACCAGCTGAAGGGATTGATGCTATTGACGCGTACATGTATATAAAGGTCGTCCGGCGCAGGCTGGTCTGAGTACTGAGTGGTGCCGGGAAAAAGGAAATCCGGGTACTGAAGGCTAAATGTATAGATAATGACGGAGTGCCCCTGACGGATAAACTCGCGTGCGAGACGCTCATTGTATGCTGCCAGGCCACCGCGAAGCGGATGTGCAGAACCGAGGATGACTACTTTCATGTGAGGCTAATGTAAACGGATTTTCAAAAGGGACATAATATGGACTGCCAAAAATCATAAAAGCAAATCATTATTATTCCCTAATCTTACTTTCTAAATCAAATGTGATGAAAGACGGCGTATACTATAGTGACTACCTGCAGCTGGATAAAATACTGGGAGCACAACAACTCGAAAGTGATAAAGAAGGAAATGCCCATGCTCATGATGAGATGTTATTTATCATCATCCACCAGTCCTATGAGTTGTGGTTTAAGCAGATAATATATGAAGTGGGCTCTGTGATGGAGGTGCTGGCAAAGGGACAGATCATAGACAACTCGCCCGACCTGTATACCGTCAATCACCGCCTCAAGCGTGTGGTGACGATCCTTCACATGCTGGTAGATAAGATAACAATACTGGAGACGATGACCCCGCTGGACTTTCTGGATTTCCGCAATATGCTGAGGCCTGCATCGGGATTCCAGAGTATACAGTTCAAAATGCTGGAGGCATACCTGGGACTGAAGATGGAGAACAGGCATGGACAAGAGTATTACATATCACAGCTCCGCCCGGAAGATGCGCAAAAAATACGCGAAGTGGAGAAAGTAAAGCCGCTGATAGAACTAGTCAACGAATGGCTGGAGCGTATGCCATTTTTTGATGATAAGCAATACTGGCAGGGAGAGGATACAAATACAGAGATACATCCATTCTGGCAAAAATACAGAGCTATATATGAAGGGAGCCTCACCGATGGTGAGAAGAACAACTTGAACGTGTTTGACTCCCTCATACTGTCATCTGAAAAGAAACCTGAGTGGTCGCTAAGCCCTAAGGCAAGAAGGGCCGCACTGTTCATAATGCTATATCGCGACTATCCGTTATTACAGTTGCCATTTGGGTTTATAAACGTGCTGCTGGAGATAGATGAGGGCATCTCCACTTGGCGCTATCGCCATATGAGCATGGTACACCGTATCATAGGCATGCGTACAGGTACAGGTGGTAGCACAGGCAAGGACTACCTGAGCGGAGCGCTGGCCAAGCATCATATCTTCTCGGAGTTTGCGGCACTAACATCGTTCCTCATAGAGCGTAATAAACTGCCGAAGTTATCCGAAGAGCTACGCGGTAAGCTGGGATACGGAAGTTAGAATTTTCGTGTAAATGGCATTTCCTTTCTCATGCGTATGATGAGAAGAATGGGTATCAATACGTAAGGGGAATTTAATGGAAGGAACTTTCCTATATTCTGGCAGCGCCATTGCGGTTCGCCAAAGAACTCTACGCCAAATACCACAATGCCTGTAATAACAGATATGGCTGTACCATAAATGATAGCTGGTACCTGTATGCGGTTTATGCCTTTGATAAAAGCCCAAACGAGGACAAGATAAAACGGACCATAAGCGAAGGCAGATAATCCTGTCACAAACCGCATCCATATAGGCGGTGTAAGGAAGAGCGGGTCACAGCCTTTGGCGTAGTTATAGTTCATCTGAACAAATACATTGGTGCTCGCGGGGTCCAGGTCGCCCATCAGTGTCGGTACCATATCAGATATCATGGAAGTGATAAAGAACAGGGAGAACATGACAATGAAGAAGTAGTCAAAACGCCGCTGGCTGAGGGGAAGATTTGCAATCATAATTTATGGATATAAGCGTAAAACAAAAGGATATATTTGAGTAAAAGAAACAAATGGCATATCATAAGGGCTTTTGGCTTATTTTTCTGGTTGTTGTTTTGTTTCTCAACAACTACTGTACCACCCCAATAAACGCAATAGAACAAATGGTAAATAAGGAACGGACCATGCTCTGCCTTGGTGATTCATACACGATAGGAGAATCAGTATCTGAGGATGACAGGTTTCCCGATCAATGTGTGAAGCTGCTGGAAAAACAAGGTATTCATTTCGGGAAACCGCATATCATAGCAAAGACAGGATGGACAACGGATGAACTGATCCATGCTATCCACGAGTCCAAGGTCACAGGGACATTCGACGCGGTGACACTCCTGATTGGGGTGAATAATCAATACAGGGAATATGATAAGGAGACTTACAGAAAGGAGTTTAAAGAACTATTGACGACCTCGATCAAATATGCCGGTGGGGATGCGGATCATGTTTTTGTCGTGTCCATACCTGATTGGGGAGTGACGCCTTTCGGTGCTAATGATGGTAAGCAGCGCAGCCCGGAGATGATAGGGAAGGAAATAGATGCCTTCAACGCTATAGGCAGAGAAGAGGCGCTGAAAGCCAAAGTCCACTTTACGGATATAAATCCTTTCTCAAAGAAAGCTGCCAAAGATCATTCGCTGATCGCTAATGATAACCTGCATCCATCGGGAAAGATGTATGCGGGATGGGCAGAGCTGCTGGAGAAAGAAATGTTGAAGGTCTATAAAAAGTAAGCTTATTACGGCTGTGGTTTTTTCGGTCCTCCGTGACTGCCGCCATGTCTCTGACCACCGCCTCCGCTTTTATTGCCACCACCATGCCTTGGGCCGCCTCCACCAGACCGCCCTTTGCCGCCACCGCCGTGACGATGACCGCCACCTCCACCGCGTCTTTCGCCCGGTTGGTATGATGGGCCTTCGCCGAGAGCCGGAGGTATGATGGTCTTGGGTATTTCGCGGCCTATGAGGCGTTCAATACTGGCAAAACGTTGCTGGTCCTGATCATTGATAAAGGTGATCGCAGTGCCTGTCGTTTCTGCACGGGCGGTACGGCCTATGCGGTGTATGTAGTCTTCACCATCTGGTGGCACGTCGAAATTGATAACAAGGTCGATGCCTGTCACATCGATACCACGCGACAGGATATCAGTACCTACGAGGACCTGGACCTGCCTGTTTTTGAAGTTGCGCATGATCTCCTCACGCTGCTCCTGCTCGAGATCTGAGTGAAAGGCCTGTAGATTAGGAATGACCTTTTTGAGATCGGTGGCCAGTCTTTTGACTGTTTCTTTGCGCGAGCAGAAGATAATGACGCTTTTGTAGTCTGTCTCTTTGAATAGATGCTTGAGCAGTCCAAACTTCTGCTGGTCATAGACCATGTATGCCATTTGGAGTATACCATCGGCCGGTTTGGAGATAGCTATATTGATCTCTGCTGGTTCGCGGAGTATCTGATTGGCTAATGCACGAATCTTTGGGGGCATGGTAGCTGAGAATAGCAAGGTTTGCCTATCCTCAGGCAGGTAACTGATGATACGAACGATGTCGTCATAGAAACCCATATCGAGCATGCGGTCTGCCTCATCGAGAACCAAGTGCTCCAGATGTTTGAAGGAAATATCACCCACGGTCAGCATGGATATAAGGCGACCGGGAGTAGCGATCACCACATCAGCGCCGAGCTGCATGGCCTTTTTCTGCTGCTCCCATACTACGCCGCTTCCACCACCATAGACGGTGATGGAGCTTACGTTGATGAAATAGCCCAAGGCCTCTATCTGCTGGTCTATCTGCAAGGCGAGTTCGCGGGTAGGCGCTATGATGAGTGTATTGAGGTGGCGGTGCTCTGCTTTCTGGATATTATGCAGTATCGGCAGCAGGTAAGCAGCTGTCTTGCCGGTGCCTGTCTGCGCGCAGGCTATCAGATCACGGTCGTGAAGTATAACGGGTATCGCTTGTTCCTGAATGGGAGTGGGTTTGGTATAGCCCATAGCCAAAAGGCCTTCTATCAAATCTGGGTTGAAATTAAAATCCTGGAATGTCATTTAAAAGAGTGGTAATTATTCAATATGCTAATGTGCCAATAAGTTTATGTAGCAATAACATACTTATAAAGCGTTGTCAAATATAACAAACTTCCATGGGTAAACAGTTTAGACACTTTTGGCACCTCTGACCATCTGCTCTACTACATCCCATTCGTCGTTGGTCACATCTCCAAACATGCTGAATTCGCCGGCACCCTGCAGCCACTCTCCACCATCGATGGTCACTACATCGCCATTAATATAAGCCGAGTAATCAGAGATAAGGTATGCTGCGAGATTGCAAAGTTCCTGATGCTCACCTGCCCTGCGGAGTGGTACACGTTTGATCATGTCAAAGCGCTCACCGAAGTCGCCGGGAGCCAATCTATCCCAGGCACCCTTGGTGGGGAAGGGGCCGGGTGCGATAGCGTTCATACGGATACCGTACTTAGCCCATTCTACCGCGAGTGAGCGGGTCATAGCGAGTACGCCGGCCTTGGCGGTGGCAGATGGGACTACGTAGCCCGACCCAGTCCATGAGTATGTAGTGGACATATTCAGGACGACTTTATTAGTTTCTTTTTTAGCGATCCATATTTTACCGAGGGCAAGGGTGCAATTTATAGAGCCGTGGAGTACGATGTCGATGATCGACTTGAAGGCATTGGCAGAAAGGCGCTCGGTGGGAGAGATGAAATTGCCGGCGGCGTTATTGATCAATATATCGATGGTGCCGTATGCCTCGATAGCTTTATTGACCATCGCTTCTACCTGATCATAATGCTTCACATCGCAAGGCAGGGCGAGGCATTTGCCGCCTGTTTCGGCTTCGAGTTCTTTAGCAGTGGCTTCGATCACATCCAGTTTGCGGCTGGTGATGATGAGCTTAGCGCCCAGCGTCATAAAGTATTTAGCCATGGACTTGCCGAGGCCAGTGCCTCCACCTGTGATGATGATATTCCTGTCTTTGAGCGCTCCCGGCTGGAGCATGCCTTCTAAGTTTTTCATTTTTTATTATTGAGAGGTGAAATGATCTTGAGCAAATATAAGTTTCCTGGGCAGATCGTTATCATGAGTTCAGTGTATGGCAAATGCATTCTGTCAAACCAGATCTCTCGTAGCGACGTTGCTATCGCTCTCATTGATTAGCACCAGTTGTTCGTGCAATTTGTTGAGCTTATCCTCTGCATCTGAACAAAAGCCCGAGTGGACCCGTGAGGTTTGTAAAATAGTGCTACGCGGAGCGGTCAACCAGCGAAAGCGCTCGGCCATCGGCAACTGGCTGATAGGCCCGGCACTGGCATGGCCCGCACATATCTGCCGGAATGCTAAGAGATATTCGCCGACCTGCTCCATATTTATATTAGGGGAAAAGGCCCTGATACGTTCTTCGTTGATATCAAATACTGCTTTGAGGAAGTTTTGATTGCGGCAAAACAATACTACTCCCACGTTGAGAAACTCCTCGCGCTCGACCCTTGGTACGGTGCGGATGACCGCATATTCAAACAGATCTTTCTCTTGCATCTTGTATGTCTTTTGCGAAGTTCCCCGAATAGGAAAGCCTCAATTCTAAAAACCTTGCATAGGCTTGTTTGTGCTGTTCTGCCGACTCAAAGGGTGAATTTGTAGAAAGCCACTCTTCCGGTACCAGTGAGACAATTTCCTGAATACGCTGAGGGGTTAACAGCTTCTTATATTCTATATCAACTTCAGCTACCTGCGATGCCCTGGATAATAGCACATGATCCTTGATCTGGGCGAAAGGCTGCAGCGCCTTTTCCTCCCAGCTAAACCAGGAGTGGTGGAAATATAAAGAAGCTCCGTGATCTATGAGCCAGAGTTCTTTATTCCACCAAAGCAGATTTGTATTGCGGGCTGTGCGGTCCATGTTTAGCAGCAAGGAATCAAGCCATACGATCTGAGAGGATAGTTTTGGGTCCAACTGTATGACAGCAGGGTCGAAGGTGAATGCCCCTGACAAATAATGCAAAGCCAGATTAAGGCCTTCACTTGCCTTTAACAGATCCTGTATCTCTTCGTCTCCTTCCGATTGGCCAAAGGCCACATCCAAATCAGCAAATACGAGCTCGGGAATGTGCAAGCCTAATGTACGGGCGATCTCACCGCCTATCAGCTCAGCGATCAGGGCCTTGCTACCCTGCCCGGCGCCCCTGAATTTGATCACGTATAAAAAACCATCATCGGCCTCCACGATAGCAGGCAGTGAACCTCCCTCGCGTAGCGGGGTCACGTATCGGGTTACGTTCACGTATCTGATGTCTGGTGTGGTTTGAGTCATGCCAATTTCAAAATATTATATATGCTGAGGGCAAGATATAAAGATAATATTTTGCGACAAGGGACCTCACCCATCTGCCTTCGGCATCTTCCCTCTCTCGCGGGAGAGGGAAGAACCTATTGCCTGGAAGGCGGTGCCTTATCTGAACTCCATTAACTGCGTATCGAGAATGAGAAAAGTCAAAAGGTGAGGAGTGCTTGGTTAGTATTGTCCCGTAGACAGCAGTACAAGCGTACATGCTTCTATAGGTTCGATATCATTGAGCTGAAGCATGGCTTCAAAATCAGGATTTTCTGTGCCGGGGTTGAATATTACCCGCTTTGGCTTCAGGGCGAGAACCTTGTCGTAATATTCTTTCTGGATGCGGGGATTGATATAAAGTGTAACAGTATCAGGATGAAGGTCCGAAGGGATGTTTTGTGCTATGTCTACATCATTTACAAGGCCCGTTTCGCGGCCGACGCCGACCACGGAGTGTCCGTGCGCACGGAGCATTTTGATAGCCTTATTGGCATAGCGTTCGGGGTGTACTGAAGCGCCTAATACTAAAGTGAGTTTATCTGACATGATGCAAAGTTAGCGTTAAAAGAACAGAGTTTTATAAAGTGAAAATTAATACAAACCGAATGCCATTTTGTATTAGTTTTGGGTAAAACACCACCATATGAATCTCAAATTCCTGAAATACATATCCGCCTTTATCAGCGTTGTGGTCATACTCATATCTATGACAGCAGGCGGTTTCTGGGTATTCTTTACGCCTGTCTATGCCTTTATGCTGATACCTGCCTTGGAGCTTTTTATGGAAGGTTCGGAGGAGAACTATACAAAGACGGAGGAGGAGGTCGCTAAGAAGGACATCAAGTTTGATATACTGGTGTGGCTGATCCTACCGCTGCAATATATCATGATGTATGTATTCCTGACTCATGTCGGAGATACTAAGCTGCCCCTGTGGGAGAGGGGAGGACTGATACTGGCATTTGGTATATCGTGC
The DNA here is from genome assembly GCA_025963485.1 of Bacteroidota bacterium. GTDB lineage: Bacteria > Bacteroidota > Bacteroidia > Chitinophagales > LD1 > UBA1941. The sequence continues at coordinate 15,710 of JAOQAO010000119.1, forward strand.
GGGGTATTTGGTATCAATGTGGCGCATGAGTTGGGACATCGGAGTACCTGGTATGAGCAGCTGATGTCCAAGGCACTTCTGCTTTCGTCTCTGTACATGCATTTCTTTATCGAGCACAACCGCGGTCATCATAAGAACGTATCTACCGACGAAGATCCGGCATCATCACGCAGAGGTGAGACGCTGTATGCGTTTTGGTTCCGCTCAGTGACTACGAGCTGGACGGATGCGTGGAAGTTGGAGAGTGACAGGTTAGCTAAAACAAATACAGCATGGTATTCATTGAAAAATGAAATGCTCATCTATCAGGTCATACAGGTAACCTTTCTGGCGTTGATAACGGTTTTCTTTGGTTGGAAAGTGATGCTGGCGTTTATTGTCGCTGCTACTATCGGATTCCTGCTGTTGGAAACGGTGAATTATATTGAGCATTACGGACTTCGCCGCAAAATGGTGGATGGTGAATATTATGAAAAGGTAATGCCGGTGCATTCGTGGAATTCGAATCACCCTATTGGCAGGTTGATGCTGTTTGAACTCACCCGGCACTCAGACCATCATTATATGGCTTCGCGCAAGTTTCAAGTACTGCGCCACTTTGATCAAAGCCCGCAAATGCCTACGGGTTATCCGGGCATGATGGTGCTGTCGCTATTCCCGCCGCTATGGTTTAAAGTGATGCATGCGCATATCGATAAATATAAGGCTAGTGCTGAAGGGGCGGCGTTGGCATAGATGTAAGAACCAAGAGGCAAGAATCAAGAAAAAACAGTGGTCCTGACAGTCAGCGAGTATGTAAGGAGTTGTAAATATTGGCGTCTAAATTTGTATTGCTGTCAGGGCAATCATAAATCAACAATCACAAATCATAAATAGAAGAGATGTCTCATTTTAATCCGGCTTTCTTTAAGTTCTTCGAGCAACTGGCTAAGAACAATAACAAAGAGTGGTTTGAAAAAAACCGCAAAACCTATGAAACTGAAGTAAAGGAACCTTTCAAGAAGTTTGTGGGGATCATACAGCAGGGATTGAAGAAAGATAATCCTGAATTCCTCATGGAGCCTTCCAAAGCCATCTTCCGCATCAATCGCGATATCCGTTTCGCTAAGGATAAATCGCCATATAAAAATCATGTGGGTGCTTTTTTTAGCCGGTCGGGGACTAAGGATACACGACCTGGCTACTATTTGCATCTGGGCGCAAAGGAGATTTTTCTGGGTGGCGGTATGTACGATGTGGATAAAGAGCGACTGGAGAAGATCAGGCAGGAAATATATTACAACAATGATCCTTTCAAAAAGATACTGAATGAAAAGGGTTTTAAAACCCTGTATGGAGATGTGCTCGGTGACCGGAACAAGGTTCTGACTCCGGATTACAAGGAGTTCGCCAGAGAGCAGCCTGTCATTGCTAATAAGCAATTCTACTATATGGCTAAGCTGAAGAAAGAGGATGTGCTGAACAAGGACTTTGATAAGACGGTGCTGAAATACTTCAAGGCTGCGGCGCGGTTCAATGATTTTATGATGCAGGCGATCAGTGAGTAGGTGGCGTAATTTCTCAAAGGGTGCGTCCAGTTTCGCATTCCAACGCAGGACGTGTTTTATTAGTGGTTCTGCGTGAGCCCCTAAATCCCCTGAGAGGGGACTTTAATACATTGCAAAAGAAAGGTAGAATTAATACCTGAACACCTTTTCCACTTTCCACTTGAGGAAGTCGACGATGGCGGTATTGACGAGCGTATATTTTTCCTTGATGCAATAATGTGTACCGGCGGGTATGATACTCATATACCCATTGGGTAGATTGCTAAAAATATAGTTGATGTGTGAAAGTTTGATAAAATCGTGATCGCCAGCCATGATGAGTGTCGGGCATTGTATGCGGTTGAGATCATCGAGTGTGAGGTGAGGTTCATTGAGCAATAGCTTTTGCATTCTTTTGGCGAGGATGGGAAGCAGTTTGGGGTTAGGGTTTTCTTTAAATTTCACCTGAAGGTAGAATGCCATTTTTTCATAGTTCCATGCCGCTACTTTGTCCAGAACAGCCTGGTAGATAGCATTGGTATCGGGTGCGATATTGGAACCGATAGCGATGAGTTTATGGATCTTTTCGGGGCGCTTCATGGCTATCTCCATGCCTATGATGCCGCCATCTCCAAAGCCCACCACGGCTACGCTATCGAGATTCATTTTATCTATGAACTGAATGATGTCATTGGCAAAAAGATCGTAACTAAGTTCGCGGTCAGTGAAGGTCGATAATCCATGCCCTCTGGTATCGATGGCTATGACTTTAAAATCTTTGGCGATGGCGGGTATCTGGCGCTCCCATTCACGCCAGTATTCCATAGCTCCATGCAGGAGGATCACGGGTTCGCCTTTGCCCCACGTTTTGTAGCGGAGCGTGACATCGTCTATCCTGATGAAGTGATCACGGGCGGTATCTATCATCACCGCCTGGGCCTGTGTGCGATATGAGAATGAAACCAACAGGAGGAACAGGGGCAAGAGTACTTTTCTTAACATTCAACTAATTTATGCCCAATATAAGCATTTGATGCCTAACGGATTTGCTGTTCCTGTATTTGGCTCTATTTAGTAGCTATAAGCCTGTATTCATATATAAACATCTCACAAAATATGCCAATCGGCTATATTTTGAGCGCTTTTGCCTTTTCGACCATATCTCCTTATGTTTAGCCTCAAATTATAATATTCATGAAATTCAAACTTGGTTTTTTCGTCGCTTTGCTGCTGCTGATATCTGCAAGGGGCAATGAGATCCTGGCCGGGACACCGACTGCTCCCGCTACGACTGACAACTACTTTCCCGTCAAGGAATATACCCTGAAAAACGGGCTGAAAGTTTTCATATCTGTCAATAAGAATGCACCACGCATACAGACAGCTATCACAGTGAAAGCTGGTTCTAAATACGATCCGCCGCAGACCACGGGCCTGGCGCACTATCTGGAGCATATGCTGTTTAAGGGAACGAAGGACTTCGGTACTGCGAATTACGCTAAAGAGAAGCCGTATCTCGATGCGATCTCTGACCTCTTTGAAAAAAGGATGCATGAGTCTAATGAAGCAAAGAAGAAGGAGATATATAAGAAAATAGATTCGCTGTCGTATGAGGCATCGAAGTTTGCTATCCCCAATGAATATGACAAGCTCGTAGCATCGCTGGGCGCTAAGAATACAAATGCCTTTACCGATCGCGACCTGACCTGCTATGTGAATGACATCCCGTCTAATGGATTAGAGAAATGGCTGGCGATAGAGGCCAACAGGTTTCAGGACCTGGAGCTGCGTATATTCCATACAGAGCTGGAGGCAGTGTATGAAGAGTTTAACCGTAATACAGCAGAAGATGGTGAGTGGTCATCGCAGGCTGTGGACTCTTTGCTTATGCCAAACCATCCATACGGTTCGCAAACGACCATCGGGCTCAGCGAGCACCTGAAGAATCCATCTATGGTCAATATCCATAAGTACTTTGACAAATACTATGTCCCGAGTAACTGTGCCATAGTAATGAGCGGTGACCTCGACCCTGATAAAACGGTGGCAATGATCGAAAAATACTTTGGCAACTGGAAGAACAAGCCGGTAGAGCCTTTCGTCAAAGCGCCGCCAGTGCCTATCAAGGCGGCCATGTATACTGAGAAAAAAGGCCAGCAACCGGAGCATGTGATCCTGGGCTTCCGTTTTGACGGGGCCAGTTCTAAAGACTATATGTATGTAAAGCTGATAGATGCGATCCTCGCAAATGGTAAAGGTTCGGGCCTGATGGACCTCAACCTGAAACTAAAGCAGCAAGTGCTGGAAGCAGTGAGCCAGTATCAGGATAATAAAGACTACACCATACATAAACTATACGGGGAACCTAAGGAGGGCCAGAAACTGGAAGAAGTAAAAACTCTCCTGCTGCAGCAGATAGACTCTGTGAAGCAAGGTAGATTTGCTGACTGGCTGCTGCCGGCTATCATAGACAATATGAAGCTGGACATGATGAAACAGGCGGAGACCAATCAGGGCCGCGTGTTTGATGTGGTGTTTGCCTATGTGAAGGATATACCTCTCGAGAAAAAAAGGAATGAGATCAGTGAACTCTCTAAGATCACTAAGGCTGATATTATCAAGTTCGCTAATGAGCGCTATGGCAATAACTACGCCGTGTGCTACAAGCGTATGGGTGAGCCGAGCCTCTTTAAGGTAGACAAGCCTCAGATAACTCCGGTAGTACTGAATAAGGACTCTGTATCTGCTTTCAGGCGTGGGATCGACGCTATGCCTTTTGCGAAGCTGGCTCCAAAGTTTGCTGATTTCGCCAATGATATCAAGCATAGCAAAATGGCAAAGGGGATCACAGTGGACTATATCCACAATGATATGAATAAGACCTTCGCGATGAACTATATCTTCGATATGGGTACAGATAATGACAAGAAGCTGGGACTTGCATTTGACTACCTGCCATACCTGGGGACACAGAAATATGATGCAGCACAGCTGAAGCAGGAATTTTATAAACTCGGACTGAGCTTCAGTGTCAACTCCTCGCGTGACCAGGTATATGTGACGCTGTCGGGACTGGAGGAAAACCTCGATGCCGGTATCAAGCTATTCGAATACATGCTCGGCAATGTCAAAGCTGACCAGGCAGTATATGATGAGCTGGTACAGGATGAGATCAAAAAAAGAGCAGATGCGAAACTGAACAAAGACAACATCCTCTTTAATGCGCTGGTCAGCTATGGCAAGTATGGATCTAAAAATCCATTCAATGATGTACTAAGCAACGAAGAACTCAAGAAGATAAAAGCGGATGACCTGGTAGCTATCATCAAATCGCTGCACAGCTATAAGCACAAGATATTTTACTTTGGGGACAAAAATCTGGCATCGGTGACAGCCTCGCTGGACAGGCTGCATGATGTACCTGCTACGCTGAAGGACTATCCTACGGCAACAAAGTATCCTGAGCTGACCACAGAAACACAGGTCTACTATGCTACCTATCCGATGAAGCAGGCCGAGATGATCATGTTTGCCTGGGATAATGTGTATGATAAGAACCAGGTGCCCGGCCTGTCGATGTTCAACGAATATTATGGCGGTAATATGTCGTCTGTGTTATTCCAGGAGATACGTGAGAAGCAGGCACTGGCCTACTCGGTATATGGCCAGTATGGTGTGCCTACAAAGAAGGATGAGAAGTTCTCCGTACTCGCCTATGTAGGAACACAGGCTGATAAAATGAATACTGCTGCGACCGAAGTATCCAAGCTGCTGAATGACCTGCCGGAATCACAGAGGAACTTTGACCTCTCGAGGGATGCGGTGATGAAGGGCATAGAGACCGATTGGATCACCAATGCAGGCATCTACTGGGCATACCAGCGTGCCGAAAAGCGTGGCCTGGACTATGACATCCGCAAGGATATATACAGCAAAGCCCAAACAATGAAGCTGAACGATGTGCACCAGTTCTTTAATCAGCATATCAAGGGCAAGAAATATGTATACCTGGTGCTGGGTGGAAAAGAGGACCTGGACATGAAGTCACTGGCTAAGCTAGGTCCTGTAAAGGAACTGACGCTGGAGCAGTTGTTCGGATATTGATTTGTAGTTTTTTAATTGATTGATAAGAAAAGCGCCTTTAAACGGGCGCTTTTTGTTTATTTGCTATCTATATGATGTACTTGAGGTCATTGGTTTGGGTTGTGGTCGTATCGATAGCGGTGACGTCCTGTCAGAATAAACCTGCGGGGGAGGTGAAAAATAATTCTATTGCGACTGATACACTCTTGTATAATAATAAGTCGGTAAGCAAGTCAACAGGCCCATGCAAGGCACCCGATGATGTGTGTGCGAAGGTGGAGTTCTCATATCCGCTCTTTGAAACTAATGGCGACAGCCTGAATAAGTGGGTTGCGCAAAAATTGGGTGAGGGCTATACGGATACTGTGATACATGAAAACTATGAGGTGGTGATGCAGCAGTACCTGAATGGCTATGAAAAAATGCTGAAGGCTATGCCAAACTATATCACTCCATGGGAATATAAAAGGTCTATAACAGTAGATAAACAAACGCCGGGTTATGTTTCTTTTCATCTGCATGTATATGATCTGTCCGGCGATGGTAATCCGGAGGTAAAGGATGCTTATTTTCACTACGACGTAAAGAATAACGAGGAATTCAGGCTCGATGACCTGCTGGTGTCAGGGGGAGAAACAAAACTGGCAACTATAGCGGAGCATGTTTTCAGAAAAGAATTTAAGCTGCGGGAGGGAGTGTCTCTGGATAGTTCAGGATTCTTTTTTGATAACGGGCAGTTTTCCCTGCCGGTTAATTATACCTTTGCACAGGATGGGATAAGGTTTCATTATAACGGATATGAGATACCCTCGCATGAGGCGGCTTATGACCTGACAGTGCCTTATTCTGAGATCAAAGAACTGGCTAAACCCGGAGGCTATCTGGCCAGCCTCATCCCTGCTGTGCAGTAAGTTTAAAACAGAATAGTGGCAGAGAAAGCAAATACATTGGATCCCGAGCACTGGATAGAACGCTACTCCGACTATCTGTATAGCTATGCCTTTGCACGGCTGCGCAAAGAAGAGGTGGCGCAGGACCTGGTGCAGGATACTTTCTTTTCTGCCCTGAAGGCGAAGGACACTTTTCTGCAAAATGCTTCAGAGAAAACATGGCTCGTGTCTATTCTCAAAAGGAAGATCATAGACTATTATCGTAAAAAATCAACACAAAACGAACTGAGTATCCTGGATAAACCTATAGAAGGTGAGGATGGTACAATGGAACATTTTTTTGAAAATACCACAGCGGCGGGAGGGCACTGGGCATCGTCGTCTATCCCCAATCGGTGGGGGAAGACCTTTGAAACCTCTGTGGAGAGTGATGAGTTTTTTGATATCCTGAAAAGATGTTTAACCAAGCTTCCGGAGAAAACGGCTGCGGCTTTTGTGTTAAAAAATATGGAGGGCATGGAAACGGAGGAGATTTGTAAAGAACTGAATATATCGCCGTCTAACTACTGGGTCATGATGCACCGGGCGAAGCTATTGCTACGTGAATGCCTTGAAAATAACTGGTTTAATAAGTGATGGGACTAAAGGATACACTACTGATGAGATGCTCTAATGCTGCGGCCCTGGCTGAGAAGAAGCGTGATGGAAAACTAAGCCTGGCCGAAAGGATCGGCCTGCAAATACATCTTTTGTATTGTTCTTTATGCCGTATCTTTTTCAAACAATCTGAGATCGTCGATAAGAGCTACGAGTGGTATGCCGACGACATCGACCTCGGAGATAAGGTCCATCCCCTGGATCCATCGCGAAAGGAAGCATTAGACAAAGCTTTCAAGGATGAACTAAATAAGTAATCAACGTTTTTCTCTGTGTATTGGTTTCTGCTCCTCGCGAGTGGTGAGGTATGCACGATGATGGCGATGGCCATGACGACCGGGTGCCATATGCGAATGTCCTGAGCGGGCGTTTGCTCCAAGGACCGAACCTGCAAACAGGGATAGCAATAAGAGCCTTTTCATGATCTTTACTTTTCATATCCAAGAGGATACAACTATTGAACGCGGACAAGGGAGATTTTATTATTCTATTTATACCCCATCTTTCTCCTGGCACATGGTGGCATCACATGCTTGCCCCTGTCGTTCTGTCTCCAGCGTAGCGTGGTGGATATTGAGATGCTGCAACTGATGTCTGATGCGATGCTTCAATGCGGATTCAGCTTCTACAGTGATAGTATTATCGAGGACGATGTGGGCAGTAAGCGCATTGACCGTAGTACCTATCGCCCAGATATGTACATGATGAATGTCTTTGACCCCTGCTTCTTTTTTTATCACCGCTTTGACCTCATCCATATCGATCGTATCCGGTACGCCATCGAGAGAGAGGCGCAGGCTGTTCTTGAGAAGCTTCCATGTACTGACGAGGATCACTACTGCTACGGCGATACTCAAAACGGCATCTATAATATACAGCTGCGTAAAATAAATGATGATACCCCCGATGACCAATGCCAGTGACACTAGTGCATCAGAGGCCAGGTGCAGATAGGCCGCTTTTATATTGAGGTCTTTATCTTTTTGTTTGATAAACAAAAGAGCGGTACCGCCATTGATAAAAATACCTATGCCGGCTACTATGGCGATAACGCCACCGGGAAGCGGCTCGGGATGGAGGAAGCGGTGTGCCGCTTCGTAGGCTATAGCTCCCACAGATGCTACGAGCACCATGGCATTGAAGAGTGCAACGAGAATGGAAGTTTTGCGATAGCCATAAGTGTATGTGTCGGATGGTTTGACCTCTGCCAGGCGGAAAGCCAGCAGGGTGAGGGCCAGCGAGGCGACATCGGCGAGATTGTGCCCCGCATCGCTCAGCAGGGATAACGAGTGAATGTAGAAACCCACAACAACCTCAATAACCACGAAGAGGAAATTAAATGCAATACCTATCACAAATGCCTTGCTGACATGTGTCAGTGTGATGGCATGGTGATGATCGTGATGATCATGGTCATGTGCATGATCGTGCGCCATTTAGAATATGTCGTTTAAGTTTTTCACGCCTATGAGCCGCTTGACAGTAAAGCCTTCTGCAAACCTCACGCCAATAGGCACTCCGAAATGTGAAGCGCGGCTCTTGACAAATTCGAGAAACTCGGGTGAGGAAATAAATGTGCCGGGTTCTTTTGAGTTTGGATTATAAAATTGCGATGT